>NZ_JAQPZO010000001.1:704320-880401 GCF_037619445.1 Exiguobacterium sp. USCH10
AACCTGTATACGGTTATCCAAAGATTATTCAGCACGAAATCATCAAATTGTTAAAATCGTTCAACCGAACCATTAGCCGTTGTCACGAACGGGACCGCCTCTATACCGAGAGTCGGACGGACAGTTTAACGCTTCTCGCCAATGCGCGTGCGTTTTATGAATATGGCATTCAACAAATATCCGATATGTCGGTATATCCGATATCGGTCGCCATGCTCGATATTGATTTTTTCAAAAAAATCAACGATACGTACGGTCATCAGGTCGGGGACCATGTATTACAAGAGTTTGGACGACGAATCCGTCAGGTGCTTCGCCCAGATGACTTTGCTGCACGTTATGGCGGCGAAGAATTTATTTTACTGCTCAATCATTGTGACATGAACCAAGCAATCGAAGTCACCGAACGAATTCGCCATCAAATCGAAGCGAAACCGTTTCTTGTCGACCACCATGAAATTTCTGTCACCGCGTCCATTGGTGTCGACACGATCGAAGCGTTCGGAAACAAGCGTCTCGACGATACGATTCGAAACGCGGACCGTGCCCTGTATGTTGGTGGAAAATATGCAGGACGTAACCGTGTGGCGCACTTCAACAATTTAACGACGTAAACTCCCCTTTCTCACATCGAATTGGGGAGTTTTTAGGTTGACAACTAGATTTGAAACAGGTACGTTAGGGAACGTGTTTGATAATAGGATAGCTTAACTTTTTATCGAGAGAGACGGAGGGACTGGCCCTATGAAGTCTCGGCAGCGGGGAACCTGTGCCAAATCCAGCGGGCGTATTGCTCGAAAGATGAAAAGGGTATTTCACACGAAGGACCTTTTTCTCAAGAAAAAGGTCCTTTTTATTTTTTAGTGAGGTGATTATTTTGGAACAACCAACAGCAAACAAGTGGGCACTTCTGCCGTTACTCGTCTTCTTGCTCTTTTTCATCGGGGCGGGTGTCTACTATGGGGACTTTTATAAGTTTCCAGTCCTCGTCGCAGCCATGATCGCATTGATGGTTGCAGCGTTCATGACAAAAGGAAGCGCCACACAAACCGTGGAACGCATCGCACAAGGTGCCGGAAATCCGGGAATCATCATTATGATCTTTATTTTCTTACTGGCCGGTGCCTTTTCAACTGTAGCTGAATCAATCGGTGCCATCGACGCGACGGTTAACGCGGCGTTGACGCTTTTACCCCCATCGCTTCTTTTAAGTGGACTATTCGTCATCGCTGCTTTCATTTCAATGGCAATGGGTACATCGACCGGGACGATTGCGGCACTTGCGCCGATTGCCCTCGGTATCCATGAGGAGAGTGGTGTGAACGTCGCGATCGCAGCCGCGGCAGTGGTCGGCGGAGCCATGTTCGGAGACAATCTCTCATTCATCTCGGACACGACCATTGCTGCCGTAAGGACGCAACGGACGAACATGCGTGATAAGTTCCGGACGAACTTCTGGATCGTTCTACCAGCTGCCATCATCACGACGATTTTACTCGCGGTCTTGTCAAACGGTGAATCGACGGTCGATGTCGCCGCATTCGAATGGTATAAACTCATTCCGTATCTTGCGGTCATCGGACTCGCGTTAACTGGACTGAACGTCATTCTCGTCCTGTTAGGAGGGATCACGCTAACAGGAATCATCGGTCTTCTCGACGGAAGCTTATCCGTCACGGCATTTGTGACCGCTATCGCCGATGGCATGGTCGGTATGGCTGAAATCTCGTTCTTGACGTTACTCATGGGCGGACTCGTCGGACTTATTTCTCACAACGGAGGACTCACGTATTTACGTGATGCATTGACGTCACGGATTCAAAAACGTGCCGGTGCCGAGTGGAGTATCGCTGGTCTCGTCAGTGCGACGAACGTGGCGACGGCGAACAATACGATTTCCATTCTCGTAGCCGGACCACTCGCCGCGAACATTGCGGACGAATATGATATCGAACGGAAGAAATCAGCGAGCGTACTCGATATCTTCTCATGTGGTGTACAAGGGATTCTTCCATATGGAGCGCAACTCCTCATCGCCGCAGAGTTGACGAAGACCGCTTCGCCTGACCTCGTCCCGTTCATGTTTTATCCGTTCCTCCTCTTTATCTGCGGAGGGATTGCCATCGCATTCAATTTCCCGCGTTTTAAAAAGCAGTCATAAGTAAAAACACCCCTTTATTCAAAGGGGTGTTTGTCGTTTGGTCACCATCTCTTGTTTCAATTGCTCGTTGCGTTTTTTGAAAGCGCGTCGTTTGAGCACTTCTTCTAGTCCTCGACTGATGGCCCACAACGCGACCAAAAGCAGACCGAGCATCGATAAACGAAACGGGCTTTGGATAAATTCTTCCCATTGATCCCCGATGACCGAGAAAATGACGACAACAAGTAGTTTCCCAAATCCCGCCGCCAAAATGAACGTACGGAGCGGCATCTGAATGAGCGCCAGCAAATAAGTGATCAAACTGACCGGGATGAACGGGAGTGAATACAAGAACCCGAGTGAGATCGGACTCATATGGTTGATTCGTTCTAACCAATAGACCGCCGCTTTATGTTTTTCGAGCCAACGCGTCATCGGTTTACGAAACACATATCGGACCGCCGCGAAGACGACAATCGTTCCGAGTAAGTTCCCGATCCATGATAAAAGGACCCCTAACAAAAAACCATATGTTGCCGCATTCGCTGAAATGATTAAAACGAGTGGCAAAAACGGAAAGATCGCTTCTAAAAATGGAGCGCCGAGTCCGGCCCAAGGACCGCCAGGCAAACTTTGAAGCCATTCGATTAATTGGATGATGTACTGTTGGAGAGAAGTGAGCATAGTCGTTCCACCTTCAACTTTCGTTACTACTACTCTATTACCCGAATTCGATTTGCAAGACGCATCTCCCTGCATTCGTCAAAAAAAATTAAAAACCATTTGCGAAAATTCGTCGTGATATTTATCATATAATAATGGACTTGTGGTTGCAGGCAAGTCTATTCGTCGAACGACACAACCCAACGTTCGTTTTCCTGCAAAAAACTGAACACAGGGGAGCAACACAACATGGAAACAAAACCAATGCGGGTCTTGCTGTACTATAAGTACGTCAACATCGAAGACCCAGAAACACTCACGCAAGAACATTTGAAGTATTGTAAAGACCTCGGCATCAAAGGACGCATCTTGATTTCCTCCGAAGGAATCAACGGGACGTGCTCTGGTACTTGGGAACAAACTGAGCAATACATGAACGACTTGAAGGCAAACCCACTCTTCAGTGATATCGAGTTCAAAATCGATGAAGTCGAAGAGCATGCGTTCAAGAAAATTTTTGTCCGTCACAAGAAAGAGCTCGTGACGTGGCGCTTTGATGGTGAGTTTGATGTACCGAAACAACACGGTGCATACCTCGAACCAGCAGAATGGAAAGAGATGATGAATCGTGATGATGTCGTCATCCTCGACGTTCGTAACAACTACGAGTACGAACTTGGTCACTTTAAAAACGCGATCAAAATCGATGTAGAGGCTTCACGTTACATGCCAGAATGGCTCGAAGAGAACAAAGACCTCTACGAAGGGAAAACACTGCTCACGTACTGTACTGGTGGCGTCCGTTGCGAGAAATTTACAGCATATATGCGTGACCAAGGTCACGACAACATCTTCCACTTAAAAGGTGGCGTCGCAATGTATGGAAAAGACGAAGCGACGAAAGGTGAAAACTGGGATGGTGAGCTTTACGTCTTTGACGAGCGCATCAACGTCCCTGTTAACTCTGTGAACCCGACTGTTGTTTCACACTGCATGCACTGTGGAACCGAGACGGTTCGTTACGTTAATTGTGCAAACCCGGAGTGCAATGTGCAACATTTCTGTTGTGAAGAGTGTGAACCGAAACAAATGCGTTCATGCTCGAAAGAGTGTCAAGAACACCCACGCAACCGTTATATCATCGACAACATTGCAGAGAAACTTCAGGAAACTGAAGGAGTAGTCGGGTAACAAAAATCGACCAAAAGGTGTCATGGACAAGCCGTCCGTGACACCTTTTTTTGACGAAATCTTAACGTCTAGCCAGCGCCTCTTTCGGGTATAGTGAAGTTACTATGTCAGACAGGAAGTGAATAGATGCATGTTTAACGAACCTTTACTCGCTGCGATTCTTGCTTGGTTTATCGCCCAAGCAGCCAAGCTCGTTACCGAACTTATTAAAACAAGGGATTTTGAAATTGAAATCATGTTCGCTTCAGGCGGTATGCCGAGTTCACACTCGTCCACGGTCGTCGCACTCGCTACGGCAATCGGACGGATGGAAGGCATCGACTCGAGTATGTTTGCCCTCGCTGTCGTCTTCGCCACCATCGTCATGTACGATGCGACCGGCGTCCGTCAAGCAGTCGGTTTTCAGGCCCGACTATTGAACGATTATTTCAAAGGGATCAAACACGAGACTCCACTTTTGAATGAACTTGTCGGGCACACGCCGTTCCAAGTCATCGTCGGGGCGCTTCTCGGTCTCGTTGTCGGATTGTTTTTCCCCATGTAATCAACTAAGGGTATGTCATTTCTCACACTCTCGATTCTTTTTGTGAAGTTTCACAAAGAAGAAGTTATACTCAGAGAGAGGAGGAATCGACATGCCTTTTTTGCAGAAATCTTATGAGTCTCTCGATACACTCGCCGAAGCAATCGGTCAAGCGATTCGAGCACCCATTACGATTGAAAATCGCCACCACCAGTTACTGGCGTATAGCACCCATCCCGATTCGACCGACCCGGCCAGGATCGCTACAATCATCGGTCGTCGTGTTCCGGAAGCCGTCATTGAAGACTTATGGGAAAGTGGGATTTTACGAGAAGTCATCGACCAAGATGAGCCTGTCGTCATTCCGGCACGGCTCGCTGTCGGGCTCGGCGAACGTGCGGCTATCGTGATCAAACAACATGACGAAGTACTCGGTTATATTTGGAGCTTGGCTCGAACGAACCCATTCACCACTCAAGAATTAGCCATCTTGCAGGAAGGAGCGACCATTGCTAAGAAGTTGCTCATGACCATCGCGATGCACGAACGACGCATTAGCGCAGAGCTC
The DNA here is from genome assembly GCF_037619445.1 of Exiguobacterium sp. USCH10. Lineage (GTDB taxonomy): Bacteria > Bacillota > Bacilli > Exiguobacteriales > Exiguobacteriaceae > Exiguobacterium > Exiguobacterium aestuarii_A. The sequence goes on from NZ_JAQPZO010000001.1 coordinate 709,406, forward strand.
GAGCGTTTCTTGTTAGATGTACTCGCTTCCCCGACACTTTCCGATGCCAATCGCGAACGATTGAACGAACTCGCGCCCATCGCCGTCGCCAGTCGATTGACGATTATTGAATGCGCTCAACCGATCACCCCGCAACTCGCTGAACGTCTGCATTATGTGCTCGCGACCCAAGAAGCGATCGAAGTGGTCTTACATGCCATCGATGGACAGCAATTACTCGTCTGGCATTATATGAAATCCGAACTTTCCGATGAAGAAGTGGAATTGCTCGCTTGGGCGGAACGGTTCGAGCAGTTGCTTCAAGACAAGTTCACTGAATCTGAGCCACGACTCGGAATCAGTCGGCGTTTTTTCGAAAGTGACATGCTGTACGCCGCAGCGGAAGAGGCACGACGTGTCACAACACTTCGTCGTAAGTTCCCTCTTGAGCTCGCGACTTCTCGCGCCTTCGAACAGATCGGGATTTATCAACTCGTCCCTGAACTGGCACGTCGCATTGGACTTCGACTGGAAACCCATCCGACCGTCGAACGGTTGCAACACTATGACTCATCCCATCAGACCGAACTCGTGAAGACGCTCGAATGGTATTTTTATTTCGATGGGAACGTAAAGCGGGTCGCCGCCCACCTTCATATCCATCCAAATACCGTCTTGTATCGGATTCGACGCATCGAAGAGTTGACGAATATCACGCAAGTTTCCTTACCAGAACGGTCCATGATTTATTTGGCGATTAAAGCCGGTCAATATCGATTAGAAGACTAGAAGTTCGCTTTGTGTTTTTTCACAAAGTGAGCGTCTTCGTTTTTAGAATCCATGATAAAGACAGCGTTTTCGAATGGGTCTATACTAGGGGTGTGAACAATTTGTGTCAACGGAATGAAAGGGGAATGTTCCATGAAAATCGGGGTATTAAAAGAGATTAAAAACAATGAAAATCGGGTGGCTTTGACACCAATGGGTGCATTTATGTTAACGGAACTCGGACATGACGTCTTCGTCGAAACGAATGCCGGTCTCGGCAGTGGTTTCACGAATATGGAATATATCGATGCCGGTGCAACAATCGTTGAAACGGCGAAAGAAGTATGGGAAGGCGTCGAGCTTGCGCTCAAAGTAAAAGAGCCTCAACCGTCTGAATATCAATACTTCCGTCCTGATTTGACGCTCTTCACATATTTACACTTAGCGGCAGAACCAGAATTAACGAAAGCACTCGTCGATTCAGGTATCACTGCCATCGCGTATGAGACGGTAGAAGTCGACCGGACGTTACCGCTTCTCACACCGATGAGTGAAGTCGCAGGTCGGATGGCTGCTCAAATCGGGGCACAGATTCTCGAAAAACCGCACGGTGGAAAAGGAATCCTCATGTCAGGTCTCCCAGGCGTACCTCGTGCGAACGTCACGGTCATCGGAGGCGGTGTCGTCGGAACGAATGCAGCGCGTATCGCCATTGGTCTCGGTGCGAGTGTTACCTTGATGGACATCAGCCCGGCTCGTCTTCGTCAAATCGACGACTTGTTCGGAAACACAATAAACACGTTAATCTCGAACAAATACAACATCGCCAAACAAGTAGCTGAGAGTGATCTCGTCATCGGTGCCGTTTTGATTCCTGGGGCAAAAGCACCGAAACTTGTCACTGAAGAAATGGTACAACGCATGTCACCAGGATCGGTCATCGTTGACGTCGCCATTGACCAAGGTGGAATTTGTGAGACAATCGATCATATCACAACGCATGATGCACCAACGTATGAACGTTACGGTGTGCAACATTACGCCGTCGCCAACATGCCAGGTGCCGTGCCACGCACATCGACAATGGGGCTTACGAACGCAACGATGCCATACATTATCGAATGTGCACAAAAAGGTGTGTTCCCGGCACTCCTCGCAAATGATGCCCTTCTTAAAGGCTTAAACGTCATCAACGGGACGGTCACATACGAAGCGGTCGCTCGTGATTTAGAGTATCCGTTCGTCCCTGCCTATGAGGCAGTTTCAAAACAAACACAAGCGTGAGTGAAAGACGACGAGATGCCCGTTCTCGTCGTCTTTTTCGTACAAAAAAGAAGAGACCGAACATAATCGCTCAGTCCCTTCTTCTCATTATGCGTTTTCGACAGCGATATCTTCCCCGATGATTTTCACTTCCGGTTCTAATTCCACTTCGAACTTCTCTTTAACGGTCGCTTGCACGTGACGGATCAACGAAATATATTCCGTCGCAGTCGCCTCCGCAATATTGACGATGAATCCTGCGTGCTTGAGCGATACTTCTGCTCCTCCGATTCGTTTGCCCTGAAGACCAGAGTCTTGAATCAACTTGCCGGCAAAGTAGCCTGGCGGACGTTTGAAGACACTTCCGCACGAAGGATATTCGAGCGGTTGCTTCGACTCACGTTTATACGTCAAATCGTCCATGACTTCTTTGATCAATTCGTAGTTTTTCGGTTCGAGCTCGAACGTCGCTTCTAACACGATGAACCCTTCTTTTGATACACGGCTCGTGCGGTAATCGAGTTCTAATTCGTCTTTTGACAAATGAAGCACTTGTCCGTCGGACGTCAATACTGTCGCAGACGTGATGACGTCTTTCGTTTCTCCCCCATATGCACCCGCATTCATGTAGACAGCGCCACCGACCGTTCCAGGGATACCACAAGCGAACTCAAGACCGGATAGGCCTTCCGCAAGTGCTTGCCGTGAGACATCAATAATCGCTGCCCCGGCCTGTGCCACGATTCGGTTCCCTTCGCGACGAATCGTATTCAGTTCATTCAAGTTTAAAACGACTCCGCGAATTCCCCCGTCGCGGACAATCAAGTTTGAACCGAACCCGAGGATCATGAACGGCATTGCTTCCTGATGGGCTAGTTCTAAGACGGCTTGGACTTCTTCGTACGTGTGTGGGGCTACGAAGTAATCTGCTTTCCCGCCTAGTTTTGTATACGTGTGTGCCGACAGCGGCTCGTCTTGGAGGACGCGCTCGGCCGGAATAATACTCTGGAGTTGCTGTAAAAAGCTCATGCGTTCACTCAATCCTTTACGTTCTATTTAAGTGTCTCGATCACATCTTCCTCGTACCGAGCACGTCACTGAATGGTTTCAGTACGAAACACAGTATACAAATGATTGTCGGACGTGACAAGCAACGTTTTTCTTACAATGTCATGATTAGTTTATAACAATAGCGATGTCGCTACAGCCACTACAATCGGAATTGTAAAGTTATCCCAATCCCGGTATGAAATCGCTTCAGTCAGCGTGGCGATGATGGAAATGATAAATCCATATGTTACCACTTGCCACATGACGACATCATTCCACAAAAACAATAAAAATAAGACCGCATACGAGCTTAAGAACATGGCGACGCTCCCTTGGAAGGAGCGCTTTTGACCGTACAAATCATAGATGACTGTCCCGTACTTCCGTCCAATCAATGCAGCCATCCCGTCACCCCAGGCGAGGACGAGTGATCCCGCTAAAAATGCAATCGGTTCCGACTCGAAGAAGAAGTATAAAATGATGAGTAAAGCGATTGGATAATAGACCGTTCCGAAAGACTTCCGTTCCGTCTGATGTACCGGTGATGGGCTTTTATATAACAAGACCGCGTTCGCGAAGGTGAAGAAGATGAGCGGGACTGCCGCGACGTACCAAGAATCCATTAACCAGACCGCTAGTAGCGACCAATGTCCGACTGCGATATGTACACTTTTTCGAATCGTTTCGTCCGTCCACCCAAGACGCTTTCCAACTTGTTCGAGACCGACGAGAAATACAAGGACAATCACGATGGAAAGAATCGAACTAATCCATTCATTCATTGCTTGACCACCTCTATGTATAGGATGTGTATAATACCGTCATTATACCTTAATCAGTGCCCATCCTAGCTTACTTTTCAAACATTTGGTAGAATGAGGTCAAATGACTGTATAGCCAACGTACGATGTTGGTGATAGAAAGGGTGGCCGTATGCGCGACGCAACTTCAATTCAAACTTTGGCAGATTGCCTTCACTTCATGCAGGTCGGAGAAATCGAGCGAGCCATCGCCCTCTTCCCTGAGGACGTGCGTGAACATTTTCCAAAAGAGCTTCGAAAAATCCACTTGTTTCATATTGAAAAGAACGGTCTGTCGATCAATCAAATCGTCGCCCTTGCGAACGCATTGACCGGAGAACATCTCTCGGCGACGACAATTCAAAATTGGACGAAGCGTGAAGTCCGTAAAATCATCGGAGTCCCACGAATCGGTAAAAAGTATTCCTTGCATCAAGCAGCCATCATCTACCTTCTTGATGACTTGAAACACCTTTTCTCACTTGAAGAGACAAGTTCCTTATTGGCACTTATCTTCAACAACCCTGACCGGGACGAAGACGACTTCATCACTCCGATTGATTTTTATCGCCTGTATGCGGAGTACGCCAAGTCGACGAGTCCGATTGATTTACTCGATACTCGTGCCAAGCGTTCTCTCGAAAAAACGAAATACACACATCCGAATATCATTCATGTCTTAAAGCTCTGTTTGTACGCACACCGTGTGACGACACTCGAGCTCGAGGCCAAACACTATTTGAACCGTTTCATTTGATGGAACGGTTTTTTTGCATCAAAAAACACCGGTCAAGGACCGGTGCTCGTCATCGTTATGAGACAGATGCAGCGAGCGGCATCCGCGATTTAACCGTTAACGTTTTTAAGACAGAAAGGAGTTCGAACATCGATAGCTGATCTGCTTCCTTCGTTAAGCAGAACGTGTCGTCCTCTTGTTTCCGTAGCTCCGCGACAAGTTTTCCTGCTTTGTCACGGACGCTGAACTTATGACGTTCCACATCGTATTGAATCGTGAAGAGTCCGCGTTCATAGACGTTGTACTCACACTTTTTCCCGAATAACGAGAACTTGTCTTTCAATTGACCAATCGCCTGTCCGTCATGGTTCATCACGACCCATTTTTGGCAGTTCGGGATATACTTCCCGTGAGCGATCTGTCGTCCAGACAAATTGTGCACTTGGACACTGCCTTCCGCGTCGCGGTGAACAGATCCGATCGCATCATTTGTCTCATCATAAATGGTCGCCTCGCCTTGCGTAAAGACGCAACCTTTTACATAAATTAATTTGCGCACCGCTTTTCCTCCTAGCACGTTCCAACCGTGATTGTTTGTATGTGTACGGTCGGGCATTTCTTGAAACCCCAATCGTTTCTCTGTGTAGTTTTTATCTCGTTTCAACTACTACATATTTCATATGACGAAGATGATTATTGCATCGATTAAAGAAAAAGACAAGCCCTTTTTTTCGACATCATTTTGGATTCTGTCGAACTTGTGAACATGCCTATTCTTATCGCTTATATCCCGCTTCTTTTAAGAGTTCTTCAAGCTCCATTCTTGCAATCAGACGAACTTGATTTGGCGCTGCCAATTCATACGCACTGTCCGTAAATGTCGAGTTCGTCACGACCCATCCTTCATGTGCCTGATAATACGGAACAGCAGCCGCGATTTGTTGAACCGCTTCAAGACCGACTACCTTTTCATACCGTTTCGCTTGTACCGCAATCGACCATCCATCTGGTGTCTCGAGTAACAAGTCTGCCCCGAAGTCACGCGAGGCTGGTGTCACGGTGACCGTGTATCCGAGCGCCGTAAACACATCCTCTAAGAACAGTTCGAATTCTCGGCCATCCATCCGATCGATTCGGTCGATTGTCGACAGTCGGGCTCTCCAGACGAACCACACGATTCCTAACAGGAGTAGTAAGATACTGCTCCAAAGCGGTGCTCCGAACCACCATAGACCAATAGCACCGACCATACTAATAAGTAATCCAATCATCCCCATCGTTCCTTTCCACGTCCTCTCTCCCACTTTACCGTTTCGAGGGCAGGAAATGAAAGGGGGACCTGTCGAATGTTATAGAAGATATGCTCGTCTGACACCACGAAGGAGGGATGATCGTTCATGGAGAATCGCACCAATCTCCACAGTGAGTTATTACATGCATTACCTTACGGGGTTGCTTTAATAGAAAAAGACGGAACAATCGTTCAGGCAAACCGGCCGTTCCTAGAAAAGTTTCCAGAGAATCTACAGACTCGTACGAACCTCTTTCATATGGTCAACCAGTCTCCGATGACGATGGAATTATCTCGCCGAATGGAGCAAGGACTTCCATGGATGTATGAACTGCCGATGATGCGCGTGCATGCCATCCCTTGGGAAAAGCACTACATTCTTTCCATCGAACCACTCCCTCTCGATACACGCGTGACGATTCAACACAATGCGTTTGAAGCAATGATGAACACCGAGCTCGACATGGCGATGATCATGACGGATGCCAATATGTTGATCACTCGATTCAATCAGGGTGCGACGGAACTATTCGGCTACGCCCCTCATGAAGTGTTATATGAGATGACCCCGTTCGCTTTGTTCGAGTCAAGGGAGCTGAGCGAAAAGCGTTCTGCCTATCAAGATGAGACAGAACGGTTGCTTTCGTTCGAACAAATGTTACGCCTCGCGCTCGACAAAGGAGACCGTGAGTGGAAATTTCAATGTAAAGACCGGACACATTTTATCGGAAAACTCTTTATGCACCCGGTATATGAACAAGAGCAACTCATCGGATTCTTTTTCTTCGTATTTGACGTGAGTCCTGAGATTGAACTAAAACGAGAACTTCGTTATAAGGAACAACGCTATCGCATGTTTGCCGAATCTGTCATCGAGGCGGTCCTATTCCACGAAGACGGGATGATTCTTGACGCGAACAAAGCAGCGGAATCCATCTTCAAAATCCCAGCTGAACAAATGGTCGGTCGGCAAACGGTTGAATTTATTGCCGAAGGATATCGGGCAGATGTGTTGCGACGGATTCGCAATCATATCCAAACGCCATATGAAGTGATTGGACGACGAGCGGACGGCACGTTTCTAGAGATGGAGGTTTACCCGAAAGAAGTGACGTATCTTGGCCAAACGTTACGAGTCGCCGTCATGCGTGACATTAGCGACCGAAAAAAAATAGAACGCATGCTCGAACGAGAGAAAAATGCGATTGCCCGCCAACGGGACATCATTCAATCGATTTTACAAGCGTCAAACGAAGCATTCGTCTTGACCGAGTCGAACGGGAGTGTCTTGTTCATGAACGTCCATGCGCGACGTCTCATGGACTTACCTGGGATCGCCCCGAATAAAATACAAGAGCGGATCCCCCTCCTCTCCACGTTCCGTCCCCGCGACCGAAGCGAGATGCTACGTAAGATGGATCAACTGTTAGACGGAACGGCTCGGGAAGTGTCCATGCGTTTCTCCATCCCACAACCGAACGATCGGGATGAGGAATATTACGAGATGTATGGCACGACAATGGATACGAAACGACAAATCGGAATGGACAGCGGCTTCTTATTCGTATTCCGTAACCGGACGGAAGAGGAGCGGATGGACCAGATTAAAAATGAGCTAGTGAGTACGGTCTCGCATGAACTGCGGACACCCCTTTCTTCATTATCTGGTTACATCGAGTTGATGCTCGCTCGCGATTTGACGCCTGATAAGCGAGAACGTTTCTTGAAGACGATGTCACGGGAAGCGTCACGGTTAACGGCGTTACTCAATGACTTCTTAGACATTCAACGCATGGAGGGTGGTCATCAGGAATACAAGCAAGATCAGTTCTCATTGAATGAACTCGTCTTAGAGGTGGTTGAACGCTTCCGTGAAACGAATGACCATGCCATTCATTTTGATAACGCTGATGAAGATCTACGCTTGATTGCTGACCGGGACCGCATTGAACAAGTACTTGTCAACTTAATTTCGAATGCAATCAAGTATTCGCCGAACGAACAAGAAATTGAAGTACGGGTCCGGCACGACCACAACCAGGCCCACGTCTCTATTCGTGACTTCGGAATCGGTATTCCTGAACACGCCTTCGAGAAACTTTTTACAAAGTTTTATCGGGTCGATAACTCCGATACACGTAAAATTGGTGGGACCGGTCTTGGCTTGTCCATCTGTAAAGAAATCATCGAATCCCATGGCGGCAGCATCGAAGTGGAATCGACTGTCGGAAAAGGATCGACGTTTACATTCACACTAGACTTAGCGGAGGAACTATCATGAACGATTATGCCTTTACCGGATTCCCTGGATTTTTAGCTGGAAAGTTAATCGAACATCTTGCGTCGTTGCCTCATCAAATCGGAACTATCTATGCGCTTCATCTCCCTAACCAACAGCGTGAAGCGGAAGAACTACGAGACACGTTGCTGTCTACGACATCCCTCGAGCCTCGTCAGCTCGTCTTAGTGGAGGCAGACATCACGTTACCGGAAGTGATTCTCGATCCGATTATGCGCTCTGTCATCGAGCGTGACGTGCATTACGTCTTTCATCTAGCTGCGGCCTATGACTTGAGCATTCCGTATGACACGGGGTATCGAATCAATATCCTCGGTACGAAACACGTCACGGCGTTCGCCAAACGGTCGAAACAGTTAAAGCGGTACGTCTATTTCAGTACGGCCTATATTGCCGGTCGCAGGCAAGGGACCGTCTATGAGAACGAACTCTGGCATCGGGCTCGATTTAAAAATCATTATGAAGCGACTAAATATGAAGCGGAAGCACTCGTCTCCCGCGAGATGGGCACAATGCCAATCACTATTATTCGTCCTGGTATTGTGATTGGACATAGTCGAACAGGTGAAACGAAGAAGTTTGACGGTGTCTATTTTGTATTGAAATTGATGGCGCAACTTCAACAGATGCGACCGCTCCCTTATATCGGACGTGCGAACGTCGAAGTGAATTTAGTTCCTTATGATTATGTCGTGGAAGCGACCGCCTTCTTAGCACACTCGCCAGTCGGGGCGAAACGGACGTTTCATTTGACGGACCCTTTCCCGCATGGTGCGCGTGAAGTGTATCGCATGCTACATGAGACGATGTTCCACCGTCCTCCTCGCGGCACGGTCCCTCATGCTGTTGCAGATGTCGCATTCACGACTTGGAAAAACGCCGCACAACTGGATGTTCCGCACGAACTGCTAGACTATTTCAAACATCCTGTCCATTTCGATACGACGCAAACGATTCGTGCGCTTGATGGGACTGGAATCGTCTGTCCGGATCTTCAAGATTACCTACCGGAGGTCGTCCAATATTTCATGACACACGAAAAGCCCTGAATGCGTTCAGGGCTTCAACTATAATGAACTGAATGATCGGGATCAACAGGTCGAATGCGAGTGTACTCCTTAACGAGAGTACACTCGTTTTTTTATACTTGATCCATTTTTTTATGAGAAATCGCTTGTTCGTGTAGCAGACGCTCGAGAACGAGGATATAGACCAACGCCACGAGAAGACCGATTATACCAGGGAGAACAGCAATGAGTGCATCCTCCAAATATATTTTTGGAATCAGGTAAAGGAATAGTGACTTCACCACATTCATCAGTATCAGTGAGGTGAGCAAAACAAGCGTCACCGCTCTTTTTGATACATCCCCGAAGAATGGACGTCCTTCTTCCTCTCCTTTTGTTATACCTAGCCAAGATAACAAGTTAAAACCCCCTTAATCGATTCAGACAGATTACTCATTTTTAAATCCATTATATACCAATGATTAAATGGTATAAAAGCTGATAAAAAACGATTTCGCCTTCTGATTAGTATAGACCTAAAAAAGGCTACAATCCCCTATGCATGGATTGCAGCCAAATACGTTCTTTCTTCATACGCTCTTTTTTAACCAATCAAAATCTTCTCTTTCGGATAGCGAATCTTGCGGTCGGCTTGTCGTGCGACCGTAAAGAGAATCGTCAACGATCCGACACGTCCAAGAAGCATCATGAACATGATGAACCCTTTGCCGGCAGCATTCAAATCAGAAGTAATGCCTAATGATAACCCGACCGTCCCGAACGCCGACACCGTCTCAAACAGAATGGCGCTCGCTGGAATATGACCGTTCGTCAAAATGACGAGTGTCGTGATAATCAGGATGAAGAAGAAGCTCGAGATGGCGACAACATATGCCTTTTTGATTTGAAACGCATCAATCGTCCGCTCCATAATGACCGTTTCTTTCTTACCTGCAATGAACGCCCACATGTCCGCAAAGATGACCGCTAGCGTCGTCACTTTAATCCCTGACCCCGTCGAAGCTGCACCGGCCCCGATATACATCAAAATTAAAATCAAACCGATTGAGGCAGGTGCCATCGTTGCGATATCAATCGTATTGAAACCGGCCGTACGTGTCGTCACGGCTTGGAAAAAGGTCACGTGTAGTGCCTCACCGATGGACCGCCCATAGAGAGAACCTTCGTTTGATACCCACTCAAACATCATGAGCACGAACCATGCTACCCCATTGATGACCAAAAGGGACAGAATCATGATCTTCGAATGGAGGGCGAGACGCTTCCATCCTCGCACCTCTGTCGCATCGGCAATCGTCGTGAACCCGAGACCCCCAATCATGATCATGAGGGCGATGGTCACGACAATCGCCGTGTTTTGTTCAAATGACATTAGACTGTCCGGGAACAACGCGAAGCCTGCATTGTTAAAGGCAGAGACGGCATGGAAAAAGCCGTAGTAAAGTGCCGCACCAAAAGAATAACTCTCTGTACTATATAGCTCGAACGTCAAAAATAGCATCCCGATAAATTGAACAATGACCGTCGTGAAGACGATATTTCGCACGAGACGAACCGTTCCACCGGGTCCGGCTAAGTTTAGCGATTCTTGCAAGAGAATCCGTTGTTTCAATCCAATTTTCTTCCCTAATACACTGAGGAGCATCAACGCAATCGTCATGAACCCGAGACCCCCGATTTGAATGAGGGCAACAATCACTAATTCTCCAAACAGATTGAACGACGATCCGATGTCGACTGTCGACAATCCGGTCACGGTACCCGCGGAAGTCGCGATAAATAGACAATCAATCCAAGACACTGGTTCTTCTTGAGCAAATGGCATATATAAAAGTGTTGCCCCGATAAAAATCGCAAGTAAAAATCCTCCCGCGATAAAGCGAGCAGGTTTTTCAAACACGACTCGATAAAGTACCTCGATTCGCTTCAAGCGCATCTCACGCGCTGACAGTCTATGTCGCATCACGACATCCCCTTCACTTCTGTTATTCTAAGCCTCATGTTACTCCTCGCCTTTCTAAATGCCAACAAGAAAATGTATCTCTAACGCTTTCCTCGAATTTTTGGTATTATGGGAGATAGACTTTAAGAATGTTGAGGAGGTTGAATGAAACCGTGGACCCTAGTACGGTAGATCATTCGATAGAGGATGTCTCGCGAAGGTTGGAGCGACAATCACAATGTATGCCCGCTCACCTTTATTTTCAGCTAGAAGAGTTACTCAATTGGTCACTTGAGCAAGAAGTCGTGAATCAATTGTACGCATTGTTAAAAAAATACGACGTATTAACCGATATAGAGCGTGAAGAACGAAACATCAGCATTCAAATGCTGATTGATGAAAACGGCGCTTAATCATCGGGAACGCATGTTGCGGGAGACGAGTAGCGTCTCTCGCTTTTTTTGTCCTGATTTATTTCGGAAAGGTGGAAAACAAAGACATGGATGTCGTTACGTTAGTCGGGCTCATACTCGGGTTCCTCACCCTCGTTGGTGGAATGTTATTAAAAGGAGCGGGTATCGCACCGCTGATCAACCCTGCCGCAATCGTTATCATTTTCGTCGGTACAGCTGCTGCGGTCAGTATCGCCGTATCGAAAGAACAGCTTCAAAATGTACCGAAGTTATTTAAAATCTTGTTCAAAAAACAAGAACTCCCAAGTAAATCTGGATTGCTTACACAATTTGTCGATTTATCGACGCAAGCTCGGAAAGAGGGTCTATTATCTCTTGAAACAGCACTCGAACAAGTCGAAGAACCATTTTTACGCCAAGGCATGATGATGGTCATCGACGGTCAACCTTCTGAGTATATTGCGGAAGTCATGTCACGTGACATCGAAAACATGGAACAGCGTCATAAGGCGAACGCCGACATCTTCACCCAGGCCGGGACATATGCGCCGACGCTCGGGGTACTCGGAGCCGTTATCGGATTGATTGCCGCCCTGAAAGATTTGTCGGATATCGAAAAACTCGGACACGCCATTTCGGCGGCCTTCGTCGCGACACTATTCGGGATTTTCACCGGGTACGTACTTTGGTTCCCGTTTGCCAATAAATTAAAGCAGTATTCGAAGAGCGAAGTCGTCATCAAAGAAATGATGATTGAAGGGATTTTATCGATTCAAAGCGGTGAATCTCCAAAAACGTTAGAAGATAAGCTGTCTGTGTATTTGTCTCCAAAGGAGCGAGCTGACTATGAAACGCAAAAAGAAGCATGATCATGAAGAACACATTCCAGAAGGTTGGCTCATTCCTTACGCCGACTTATTGACGCTCTTACTCGCGCTCTTCATCGTATTGTTCGCATCGAGTAACATCGACCAGACGAAGCTAGAGAAAATGTCGCGCTCGTTCAACCAAGTATTCTCTGGAGGCGTCAGTGTCTTCCAAGCTTCGACCGCCTCAAACAGCGACATCAGTCGGACAGATAACACGAATACGACCGCCAATCCGCGCACGTACGAGCTCGCTCAGCTCGATGAGTTGAAAGAAGATGTGAACCAATACATTAAGAAGAACGGGTTAGAGAGCCAAATTAAAGCGACGATTAACTCCAGTGGTCTCGTCTTAACAATTCAAGACCGCGCCCTCTTCAACTTAGGAGAGGCGACACTTGATGCCGATGCTCAAAATGTGGCTCAAAACATCAGTCAAATCTTAGAGAAGGCTGGAAAGCGAGAAATTGTCGTCTCTGGTCATACGGATAACATCCCCATCAACACGGCCCGCTTCCCATCGAACTGGGAGCTCAGTTCAGCACGTGCGACGGCATTCATGCGTGGATTATTGACGAATGATGCACTGAACCCGGCTCAGTTTACACTCGCAAGTTACGGGGAATTCAAACCAATCGCCACGAACGATACAGAAGAAGGTCGTTCGAAAAACCGACGCGTCGAAGTGTTGATTAAACCGCTCGTCGACTTATCGGAGGGCGAACCGAAGATGATTGAAACGATCACCTTACCGAACTAAAATCACCCACTCAAACGAGTGGGTGATTTGTGTTATTGCGTCAATTTGAAGTAACGTCTCGCTAGTTCTGTGAGCGGACTTTCAAACAAGCGTTTCCGCCAGTAGAGATCCGTCACTTTCTTCACCGCTTCACTGCGCGATGGATAAGGATAAATCATGCGTGACAACTTGCCAATCTTATCGCCGCGTTGCATCGCATAGACGACGATTTGCATCCAGTCGCCAGCTGATTCACCAACCGCATGTGCCCCGATAATCTTTCCATTTTTCTTCGTGATGACTTTGACAAAGCCCGCCTCTTGGCGTTCGGCGATGAAACGGTCCACTTCCGACAGTTTCGCTTCATATGTCTCGATGTCATCCCCGTAACGCTCACGCGCTTCTTTCTCCGTCATCCCAACGTGAAATACTTCGGGATCTGTGAACGTGATCCAAGGAAGCTTACTGTAATCTACCTTGTTCCATAGTCCAAACAGTGCGTTCGCAACAACGGCTTTCCCTTCTTCGCCAGCCGCGTGTGTGAACGGTAACGTCTTGATCGTATCGCCAATCGCAAAGATATGCGGCTGTGACGTCCGATACGAAGAGGAGACATCGATGTATCCTTTCGTCACTTGAACGTTTGCACGATCGAGACGAAGCGCGTCGATGCGTGGCACACGCCCTGTCGCCATGAGCAGTTTATCTGCTTCATATTCGACTGTCTCGCCGTCCACCTCTGTCGTGACACGAATGCGACCGTCGACTTCATCGACCCGGTTGACCTTCACGCCGATTTTTAAGCGCATCGCCATCTCGAGTTGAGATTTTAGGTAAGTTGAGACGTCCTCATCTTCTTTTGGCAAGAACGCATCCTGTGCCTCGAGTACCGTAACTTGCGAGCCGAGTCGAACAAACGATTGTGCCAACTCGAGGCCGACTGTCCCGGCACCGATGACAATGAGGCTTTCCGGAAGCGTCTCTTCTTCAAAAACCGTCTCGTTCGTTAAGTATGGGACTTGATCCAATCCGTCGATTGGAGGGACTGTCGGTTTTGAGCCGGTCGAGATGACGAATTTTTTTCCAATCAATAAATCGTCCCCGACTTTCAATTCTGTCGGGCTTTGGAAAGAAGCTTCTCCGATGTACACGTCGACCCCAATCTTTTCAAAACGTTCTGTCCCATCATGGTCTTGGATAATAGCGCGCGCCTTGTCGACTCGTGCTTTCGACATTTGATAATGCTCGCCTCCATTGAATTCTGTTCCGAGAACCCGCGCTGCGCGCATCATCGCATTCGCTTCTTTCGAGGCGGCAATCAATGCTTTCGACGGGACACATCCGACGTGCAGACAGTCGCCACCTAAATGTTTGTTCTTTTCAACAAGCGCGACCTTCGCGCCTAAGTTCGCTGCTCCTGCTGCTACCGTCATCCCAGCGGCACCACCGCCGATGACAATCAACTGATAGTCCTTCATCGAATCAACCTCCGGTATCGTTCACTCACATCTTCCATCCGCTTCCGATTCACGCCAAAGTCTGAATAGCCGACACGTGACGCAGACCGAAACTCGACTTGTTGAGTGGAATCATCAAATAGAAAATTCACATCATCTTTAAAACGCATCACTTTCGAGGTCACCACATAATGAAGGCCCTCATCTGTTTCTTTGATCAGTTCGGCCCGTGGCAATTGGTTCATTGCCATCTTGATCGCTTCAATTGATTGGCCGCGACTACCCGCATATGGGAGCGGAGACATGCGTAACTCTTCAATCGAGGTTTGCGTCGAGACGGCATTTGGACTTCCTTTTAACGGCTTTAATGACTGATTGGCCATAACAAAAACCTCCCTCATTCTACATACATCTATATATGTAGCCTGAATTCGGGAGGTTTAACCCTATTAATGTAGTTCACTCGGGTCGAGAGGTAATAAAACCGTCACGGTCGTCCCGTGTCCGACCTCACTCTCGATGACGAGTTTTCCTTCATGTGCCTCAATCAACTCTTTGGAGATGGCGAGTCCGAGACCGCTACTCCCTTCCGTCACATGGGCCTGATAGAACATTTCGGTGATACGCTGCAAATGATCACGTGAGATACCAGGACCTTCATCGATGATCGAGATGAAGGCGACACGTTCTGATTGAACGAAACGGATGGTCAATGTCCCGCCATCCGGTGAAAAGCGAATCGCATTCTCAAGAATGTTCAGGAACACTTGTTTCAATCGATTCTCATCAAATAGCCCGACTGACTTTTGAGGATAACGTTCGATGAGTGTAATGCCTTTGTCTTCGAGCGACTGCTTTAACTGCAACGTCACTTTTCGCAACAAGGAGACTAAATCGAGTTCCTGACGATACAAGACCAATCGACTCTCTTCAATCTTCGTGTAATCGAGAAGCTGCTCTACAAGACCAATCATGCGCTCTGTTTCCGAATGAATGATACTCAGACCAAGCTCCGTTTCTTCAGACAACTTCTCATCGCCACCTCGAATTGTCTCCGTCCATCCTTTAATCGATGTGAGCGGTGTCCGCAATTCATGGGAGACGCTCGAGAGAAACTCATTACGTGTCGACTGGTGCTGCTGTACTTTCGCACCTAAATACGTGAGTGTCCGAGCCAATGCCCCAAGCTCATGTTTCTCATTCGACTCCACAGCCACATCGAAATCACCTTGAGCCATCTCATCTGCCGTTTCGATGATTTGACGAATCGGACGAACGAAACGATCGGCAATGCGAATGACCGTGTAGAGCGCGAGTAACCAGATGAGGACACCAATCATGACGACGGTCATCCAAATTTCACGGATGAGCGTATCTAAGTCTTCAAGTGGGCGTGTAAAGCTAATGGCGAACTCTGACGTATCGTTCGTCATAATCGGACTGGTGACCGATAAGTAATGCTCGTCACCGACGTCATAGTCCTGAACGACCGACTCACCTCGTGATAGCTCTTGCAATTGTTCTTGTGAAAAAGATGCCTGCCTCGTCCGTTGACCGGTCGTCTTGACGATTGAACCGCTCTGGTCGACAATCGTCAAATCGGTTCCGGGATATCCGAATGTCCGGACGAGAACGGAAAAGGCACTCGGCGTCTCAAACCCGACTTGGGCTTGAGGATATAAATATGCACTCGTAGTCGCATGACTGAGTAACGCTTCCGACTCATACTCGTAATAGTATCGATATGTCCCGTAAGACAAGACACTGACGAGTAAAAGCAAGACGATCGTCACGACAATCATCATGCGAATAACTAACTGTTGTTTCATGCTTCATGTCTCCGCCATTTATATCCGTGACCCCATAATGTTTCAATATAAATCGGATGACTCGGGTCATCTTCGATTTTTTGACGCAAGCGACGAATGTTAACGTCGACGGTCTTGCGGTCACCGAAGTAGTTGACGCCCCATACGGCATCGAGTAGTGCATCACGCGATAAAACAATTTCCTCATTTTGAACAAGATGACAAATCAAGTCATACTCGGTCGGCGTCAAATCGATCGATTGACCGTACTTCGTCACTTGCTTCGCCGCAAGATCAATCGCGAATGGGCCTGACTTCAACCGCTTCGAGTCTTTTCGTTTCACTTTTTCCACGCGTCGCAGCAACGCTTGAATGCGTGCTACCAATTCGCCTGGACTGAACGGTTTGGCGATATAATCGTCCGCCCCTTTTCCGAGTCCTTCGATTTTATCTTCTTCGAGCGTCCGTGCCGTCAACATGATAATCCCGACGTTTTCATCGATATCTCGAATGGCCGCACATGCCTCGAACCCGTCCATCTCCGGCATCATAACGTCTAATAAGACGACATCGAACGGTTCACGGTCAAATGCGGTGACCGCCTCTCGTCCATTCGTCGCCTCAAACACATCGAAACCGGCTCGTTTTAAATTCACAATAATGAAGCTGCGAATCGCATGCTCGTCCTCAGCTACTAAAATTCGATTCATATTTACACCTCTTCTAGAGTTCACTTCTCTACATTATAGTTACGTTTTTGCGACAAGGTTGTCAATTGACCTTAAAAAGGTTTAGGATGGAGTCATTAGATTCTGAAGGAGGACCCCCTACTACTATGAGTTACAAGATGATTGTATTGGATATGGATGATACGCTCCTCACGAGCGACCATACGATTTCCCCTAAAACAAAAGAAGCACTTCTCGATGCGCAAGAGCGCGGCTATAAAGTCGTGCTCGCGAGCGGCCGACCAACGTTTGCGATGTGGGATGCAGCCCGTGAATTGGAACTTGCGAAGTACGGTAGCTTCATCTTATCGTTCAACGGTGCATCGGTCATCAATTGCGCGACGAACGAGGAAATTTTCTCGAGCACGCTTCAACCGGACACAGTCGCCCATCTCCATGATATCAGTGAACGGGAAGGAATCGCGATTCATACGTACGTCGGTAACGAAATCGTAACCGATCGCCCGAACCCGTATACGGATATCGAAGGTGAATTGACAGGTATGCCGGTCGTTCATGTCGATAACTTTAAAGAAGCTGTGACTGCACCTGTCGTTAAATGTTTGATGCTTGCCGATGGTGACACGCTTGCTCCAATTGAGACGAAGCTTCAAGAAGAGTTGGCTGGAAAATTGGCCGTCGCTCGTTCAAAACCGTTCTTCCTAGAGTTCACGGAAGCCGGTGTCACAAAAGGGACAAGCCTCGCTTTCCTAGCTGATCAACTCGGCATCGCCCAGAAAGAAGTCATCGCTTGCGGTGATGGAAACAATGACTTGACGATGATTGAATGGGCAGGTCTCGGTGTTGCGATGGGTAACGCCAATACGACAGTCAAAGGGAAAGCGGACTTCATTACGAAGTCAAACAACGAAGACGGAATTGCGCATGTCATCGAGACATATATGGCGGACGTACTCGTCACGCAATAAGCTTCTGGTTGTAGAAAGGGAGGAAGTAAGATGAATAAAGGGTTGAAACGCGCTGGAGTCGGGCTGATTGGAACAGCGGTCGCGGGAGCGGCTTATGTGTTCCTTTCACCTAAACCAGCAACACGTTTAATCAAAACTTCGTTCGCAGGGGGGAACGAAGTGGAGATGAAGGGATTCGAGGAAGTCGTTCAAAAGACGTCTGTCCGAAAAGACATCGACTACTTGTCTTCTTATGACAACGGGACGTTTGATTTGATTCGCTATGAAGGCGACCGAAAAACTGTCCCAACAATCTTTTGGGTGCATGGTGGTTCGTTCGTCGGTGGTGATAAATCTGACGTCTTAAAATACGCCACCTCGATTGCGAGTAACGGCTACAACGTCGTCAGTATCAACTACGCGCTTGCGCCAGATGTAACGTATCCGACACCACTTCAGCAAATGGAAGAAGCGTATACATTCATCGCTGAAAACAACGATCGATTCCGTCTCGATTTGGACCGCGTCTTTTTCGCGGGTGATTCGAACGGTGGACAGCTCGTTGCACAGTTTGTCGGGATTCAGTTGAATGACGACTACTCGCCTTCAGCCAAAGTCAGACAAGTTGTACCGAAATCGTCTATCCTTGGAACCATCTTATTGTCTGCACCATTCGACTTGAAACGTTCATGGCTCGAATCATCGAAATCTGTGAACCGCTTCTTGTTCAAACGCATCGGTTGGGCTTATTTCGGCACATACAACTGGGAAACACTCCCGGTCGTCGCTGAAGCTTCGCCGCTCGTCAACGTACCTGCCACATTCGTTCCGACGTTTATCGCTGACGGAAACGACCATTCGTTTGAAGATCAGGCGAAAGAATTTGCAACAATTCTCTCAGGTCGAACGGATGTGACGACAATATTTTATGACCGGAACGAACACGAACTCGGTCATAACTATTACTTCGAAATGGACCGCCCGGCGGCAAATTCGACGTATCGCCGTCTGATCACGTTCTTACGTGAAACGACGAATCAATCCGTATAAAAATAAGCGACGTTCTCTATTCAGAGAGCGTCGCTTATTTTCGTTAGCGTAACAGTTCGAACGCGCGTCCAATCAATTCATTTCGGGATGGAGATGTATGACGAAGTGCTTCAAGTCGGTCAATCAATGCCTGCTTCAATTCCTCGTCTTCTACTAACTCCAGACATTCAATGTGTAACAACCACGCATCCGGGTGCTCGGATAAAATGTCTGGAACGAGACCATCAATCGATTCCCCGCGTTCACGCATGAGGTGAATGCGATTGAACATCGGGTCATCTTTCGTCCATACACGTTCATCCCGTTCGATGATCACCGGTTTTTCAATGATCGTCAATTCTTCCACCGTCGTCCCAGGGAAGACCGATGGAAGTGAATCGACGCGTACTTCGAGTGAATCGAGTGAGATCGTCCGTCCTTCTAGTTGAACGGTCACCCCTTCGAGCATGTCCGATGCACATGCTTGACGAAGGGTCATTCCGTCCTCGAGGAGATCATCGCGGTCTAGCGCCGATTCCGTGTCATGGACAATGAGAAGTCCGTGACGTTCTCGTTTCGTCAACTGACCATTTTTTACGACTGTGCACTCATCCCATTGGATGAGCGTATGTTCCTTCGATTCTGTCATGTGGCGAACGATGCCGACACGTTCTGAACCGTCCTCGAGTCGAATCGTCGATTGACTTCCCGACGCCAATGCTTTTGTGACCGATTCAACCCCACCTTTTCGAATGGCCATTCTCCCCTCTAATTCATCTAAAACGGAAGAAAGCGTCTCAAAGTCTGGAATGACGAATAGTTCTTTTTGCATATTCGTCACGTCTTGCTTCGTCTGTAGCGCATGCTCCAAATCAAATGGATGTTTGACGACCGCATCGGTCAGACAGTGACGGCTTTCACCGACAGATGACAAGAGGCCCGCCCCGTAAATCATCGGATTCTCAAGGTCACCAATCAATCCAAATTCAACTGTCCACCAAAAGATACGTGCGACTTGTTGTGCCTCTGAAAAACCGGTCACTTGCGCTTTCGCTTCGTGTACCGCTCGTTCTGCCGCCTCGATGTCTTGTTCCGTTGAGTTGGCGTTCTCTTTCACGATCGTCAAGCGTTTCAACGCCGCGAACGAAGCATGCTCTTCACGGTTCATGAACGCCTTCGCTCCTAGTTGTCCGAAACGTTTGACGATTTCCGAGAACGTCGGGTCCATCAGCATCGGCGCGTGACCTGCCGCCTCATGAATGATATCAGGTGCTGGACTGTATAAAATATTCTCGACTTTTCGAATGTCCGTCGCGACCGGCAGCATTCCGTTCCCTTGGAAATCAAAGAAGGCAACGCCTGGGATGAGTCCATCCACTGCGACCGTCGACCATCCCGCTGCCCGCATCTCATCCGTCATCTGTTCGACGTTCGGTAATCGGTCTGGTCCCATTCCCGTCCGTTTTAAACCTTCGATGTAAAACGGGTGCGCTTTTCCTTCTAACGTATGCAGATTCAAGCTTAAAACGAAGCGCCAGACGGCATGATCCGTTGGTGTGTATTCATTGTAAAACTGCGGTGAAATATGTGGGGCAAGATGTGCTGGAATCGATTGTGTCAACATGTGAAGTCCTCCTTTAAAGTCAAAAAAATCCCTATCGATTCAATCGATAGGGACGACAAAGCCGCGGTACCACCCTGGTTGCTAGAAAACATCTAGCCACTTCATCCGATAACGGGGGACCGCTCAATCATGAGAGCTCGGGAACTGTAATTCGATTCATCTTTTGGGCGTGTTCGCAGCACCACACGCTCTCTGGGCCAGGGAAGATGTCTCTACTTCGGTTCCTTCTTCGCTTCTACTACGTATTCATTTCTCTATCTTTTATACAGTTATGCTGTTATGCATATATGCTTTTAAGCACTAAAGTGACGTCTTGTTAGTTACTGTACCAAAGGTTTTTCAACGCGTCAACAAAAAACAGTCTACGAATTTTCGTAGACTGTCAAAGACACCAATCGATTGGGGACTGTCCCCACTTGTTTAAAGCGTCATTCACTTGAGAAAACGGCTTTGATCCAAAGAATCCACGATGGGATGATAGTGGGCTCGGATGAACGGACGTGAGCACTTTATGCTGCTCTCCGATCCATTTCATTTTCTTCTTCGCGTCATTCCCCCACAGGATGAATACGATGGGCTCTTCACGACTCCCTAGTCGCTCAATCACCGAGTCGGTGAATTGTTCCCACCCTTTCCCACGATGCGAGCCCGCCTTTCCCGCTTCGACCGTCAAAGCTGTGTTCAAAAGGAGGACTCCTTGTTTCGCCCACTTTTCTAAATTCCCACTCTTCGGAATGTCACACCCGATGTCGTCCTTTAGTTCTTGAAAGATATTTCGTAACGACGGTGGGAAACGCACCCCATCCTGTACCGAAAAACTGAGACCATGCGCTTGGTTTGGTCCATGATACGGGTCTTGTCCTAATATCACGCATTTCACGTCACTAAACTTCGTGTAAACAAACGCATTCCAAATGTCTTCACGGTTCGGATAAACAATCGTCTCCTCATACGCTTGATCGACGAATTGCTTTAACTGTTGGAAATAAGGTTGACTCATCTCGTCTTGGATGATGTCTGTCCAATCTCCAAGTAATCGACTCGATAACTGCTCTCCCATTGCATACTCCCCTTTCCCTTTGTATGATACCCAAAATGCGAGCATACAAAAAGACGAGCCAGCCGACTCGTCTTTCGCATTATACCGTTACTGCGCCTGCAACTTCCTTCGCAAGTGCTTCTGCTTTCGCTTTCGCGTCCGCAACGATTTCTTCGATTTTGTCCGGGTATTGGTTCATCCCTTCAACTGCTACCGTCGTTACTTCAGACACACCGACGAACGCGAGCGCTTGGCGGAGGTATGCGTCTGCAAAGTTAAGATCAGTTCCTGTGTAGATACCACCTGTTCCTTGGATGTGGATCGCTTGTTTGTTTTCAAGCAATCCGACAGGACCTTGCTCCGTGTAACGGAACGTTTTACCCGCCATGAGGACGCTGTCGAGGAACATTTTCATGCGTGCTGGGAAGAAGAAGTTCCACATTGGCGTTGCGAATACATAAAGGTCCGCTTCCATGAACTTCTCGAGCATGCCGCTCATTGTGCCTACTTTTTTCGCTTCCACGTCAGTGAGTGCTTCGCCTGATGCGAATTTGCCCCATGCGCTGAGCACGTCTCCATCGATTTCTTGTACATCGACATCGTAGAGTTCGATTGCTTCTACTTCGATTGATGCGTTTTCAGCCTTGAGTGTTGATACGAATGTTTCTGCAACTTGTTTGCTGTATGAAAGTTCAGTTGGTTTCGGGTTAGCCGATACATATAATACTTTAGTCATCGTGTAATCCTCCATTTGGGTAATCTCTAATTTTTTTCAATAACAGTTAGAACTATATCATCTGTATATCTCATCGTCAATTATTTTAACTTCAAGATATTAATGAAAAAAGCAACGGGCTTTATTTGCCCGCTGCGTTATAACCGACTCGTTTCAATAACGAAATCAATTGTTCCGTCTCTTCATCGCTTAACGGTCCGTATATATCTTTAAAGATTTCGATGTGCTGTGGATAGACGACATCCATGAGCGCCTTCCCATCCTCTGTTAACGAGGCGTATGTGACGCGACGGTCGGACGGACAGGCGATTCGTTCAATCAGCCCACGCTTTTCCAACTTGTCGATCACGTATGTCACGCTACCACTCGTAATCAAAATCTGGTCCCCGATTTGTTGTAACGGGGTATCTCCTCGTTTATACAAAACGGATAAAACACCGAACTCTGTTGAATTTAACTGGTGGCGTCGTAAATCTTCTTTCACACGATCGCTGATGGCATCCATCGTTCGTGCGAGAACGACCCATGCCTTCAATTCAAGGGATTCAATCATGTCGGTTTCACCTCAATTCGTTCATCATATATCACTAGTATAGCAGGACTTATGCAGTATAAGCCGGGAAAAATACTTCGTCAAGGAACTTCTTCATTGTCGCGTATGTCGGAAACGTTTAGAATGGTAGTATTGTGATTTTAAGAAAGGGTGGACCGTATGCGTGAGTATTACGAAATTTCATTGACGATTAAACGGGAGTTTTTGCATGCTGTCATCGATTTGTTGAATCGGGAAGGCATCGCACCGGACTATGCGCTCGAAAAGGAAGGCGCGGTCTTTTTATTGTTCAATCATTTACCTTGGCCAAACGTGACCCGTGAACCGCACGCCGTGGAACGTTTCTTGTTGACGTTGAAGCGATCGGATTATTTATTCGTCAAAACGAAACGTAAATCACCGGTCCCCGACCATGAACCGGTCGCCTGCATGGGCGCCCTCGTTTCTCCGTTTCATGAACATCTGCGCATCGAACTCGCAGTGGATGAGTCTGAAGCGAGTCATTTAGATATGTCCGCATTCCGTCATTATTAAATGAATGACATGTTCCAATCCCCATGAAGATCAGCCGAAAGTGCTGACGATCATGGGGATTTTTTTAGGAGTAATCGATTTCGCAGACGGGAATAAAGGACAGTATTCGAACCGAAAAGGAGATATGTTGGAATGGACACAGTCATGTTAATCGTCAATCCATCCTCAGGAAAAGAATTGGGGGAACAACACGCGACACATGCGGAGGAAGTGTTGCGTGAACGATATGGACACGTGGATGTCCGCTTCACGGAGAAAGAACAAGATGCGACGAACTTTGCACGAGAAGCAGCGGAGAAGCAATATAAAGCCGTCATTGCGATGGGTGGAGACGGGACGTTGAACGAAGCGGTCACCGGACTTGCGGAAGCGCCTCATCGTCCCGATTTTGGACTCATCCCGCTCGGTACGGTCAATGACCTCGCCCGCGCACTTGGTGTACCAAATGATCCAAAAAAAGCGATTGAAGCTCTTCGTGACGCTGAACCGACACCGATGGATATCGGAAAATATGAGAACGGCTATTTTATGAACGTCATTGCCATTGGTCTCATTGCCGAGGCGGTCGATGAAGTTAGCGTGGAAGAAAAGACAAAGTGGGGGCCATTCGCATATCTAATTGAAGGCGTGAAGGCGTTCCGCGAACATAGTCCTTATACGTTGTCGATTGAAAGTGAGGACGGTCAATTTGATGGTGAAGCTTATCTCGTCGTCATCGCCTTGACGAACTCGGTCGGAGGATTTGAGAATTTCGAACCGGACGCGCGACTGAATGATGGATTGTTGCACGTCTATATTTTTGAAGAGCTCGGTCTAAAAGACGCACTTCAATTAACGCCTGCCCTGTTCACAGGAAAATTAAAGGAAACGGACAGTGTCACGTCATTCTGTACGACACGGGTGAGCGTCAACTCGCCTGAATCCCTTCCTGTAAATGCAGACGGTGACACTGGTGGAACGTTGCCATTTACATTTGAAATTTTACCGAGTCATTTGAACGTATTGAAGCCCGTATAAGAGAAGGACTTTTATGAACGAAACCGAATGTTAACAAGCGAGAAAGGAGAATGACCTATCAACATCTCGCTTGTTCCACTTACAACAGCATCCGACGAAATCGTCGAGACATTCAATCGCTGGAATAATGACCCACAAATCGTGCATTTGATTCGTCCGAGTCGGTCTGAAGAAGAATTGACCGCTCATTATGAGATGACGGTCGAAGATTTAGAGGATCGTCTTCTGACACATGATATTTTTCTCATTTATGCAGACGACCATCTCGTCGGTGAAATGAACGTCATGTATGACCCCCCTCATCTGTACCGTCAAGAACCTGGTACGGCGTGGCTCGGGTTTGTCATCGGGGAATCCGTAGGACGCGGCAAAGGCGTGGGCACGGAGTCCCTTCGTTTACTGGAGGAGAAACTGCGGACGCAGGGGACGCCTCGCATGGAGCTCGGCGTGTTCGCCTTCAATCACACGGCCCATCGACTCTATACGAAACTCGGTTATGAAGAAATCGGACGAATCGAGCACTTCACTTACTGGGACGGTCAATTCTGGTCCGACATCCGGATGGAAAAACGACTCAACTAAAAAGCCCTTTCACGTCACGTGAAAGGGCTTTGACTTAGTTGTTCAAGTTCTCGACTTCGACGATTCGGAAGCCTTTTTGTTCAAGCTTGGCAACAACTTTGTTCTTCATGTCTTCTTCGCAATCCGGTGGTAACGTCACGAGTACGCGACGCAACACCTTACTTTTTGCATCAAGCGTCATCAAGCTTGCGATTGACGTATACTTGTTCACGATTTTTGTAATCTTCTCGAGCGCTCCTGCCTGTTCGCTCAAGGCAATCGTCAAGACGTAGCTACCTGTGTCACGACTCCATGCCTCCTCGAGCATCCCAAGCATCTTCCCGTGCGGAAGAATACCATAAAACTCATTGCTCTCATCTTTCAATACAGCAATGTATGGCAATTCTTTGATCGAGAAAAAGACTTCGAAGAAGCCGTCGGATTCATGAACGTATTTTTGCGTATTTTTAATGAGCGTCATCACATTATCGTCCATGTTTTCCCCGTTCATTCCATGACGATAAATATGCATCTTATAAATGTTACCGCGGAAAAATTTCCCCGTCTCGTCTAAAACAGGCACACAACGATATCCTGTTTCTTCAAGCGTATGAAGCGCTTCCCGCAATGTTGCCTTTTCACTGATCGTGACAACATCTTTCTTCGGGATACATAAGCTATGCACTAACATGCGTTTTCCTCCCAGCCAATAATAAAGTGGTCTACACCCTATTCATTATTATTCCCCAAATATGATGAACATCCTGCATACTTTTTCTGAAAAGTTATGAACACTTCTTGTAATCCTTGCATTTGTCGGAATACGAAAAAGTCGTTATAGTGAAACTATCCAAACAGACAAAGGGGATGGACGATTATGACGATGAAGAAAGCATTGACGATTGCCGGTTCTGATACGAGCGGCGGCGCGGGTATCCAAGCCGACCTCAAAACGATGGAAGAACTCGGTGTGTACGGTATGACAGCTTTGACTGTCATTGTGGCACAAGATCCACACAACGCATGGAACCACGAAGTCTTTCCAATCGACACGACATTGATTGAGAAACAAATCGATACGGTGCTCGCTGGGATCGGAGTCGATGCAGTGAAGACGGGGATGCTCCCGACACCTGAAATCATCGAACTCGCAGCACGTAAGATTAAAGAATACGGAATCGAGAATGCCGTCGTTGACCCGGTCATGGCATGTAAAGGTGCGGATGAGATCCTTGACCCGAACGTTGCGGTCGCGATGCGTCAACATCTCGTACCAGTCGCAAAAATCATCACACCAAACTTATTCGAGGCGCGTATGCTCGCTGGCCTCGATAAAACACCATCGACGATGGACGAAATCAAAGAAGCGGCTCGCCTGATCCATGAGCTCGGCGCTGAGATCGTCATCGTCAAAGTCGGTGGCAAACTTGGTTTCGATACAGCATTCGACGTCTTGTACGACGGAAACGAATTCCGCCTGCTTGAAAGTGAAAAAATCGAGCCTGCGTTCACACACGGTGGTGGATGCACGTTCTCTTCTGCCATCGCGGCTTCTCTCGCAAACGGCCATACGGTCGAAGAAGCGATTGAAATCGGAAAAGAATTTATCACAGAAGCAGTTCGTCACTCATTCCGTCTCAACCAATATGTCGGACCGACGAACCATACGGGATACCGTAAAAAAGTAGCAACACAATCGTAAACAGATGACCCGGAACGTGACGTTTCGGGTCATCCTTTCCATTGGAGGGACAGACGTGAAAGCGATTCAACCTGATCACATTCAGCAATATTTAGACAATCACGTCGCAACGCCACTTTTCGTGCATGTCGAGACGACAAACGGTGCCTATGCGACACATAACGACCCGGACTTCCATAACGCCGGGATGTTTATCCGTAATGCCAAAATCGAATATAGCATCGGTCAAATCAAAGGTAACGGACCTTACCGTGTCGGCTTAAAACTTGATCACGGCTGGCTCTATGTTGAAGGATTGACCGACTATGAGGTGCACGGCGAACAGTTACTACTCGCTGGTCACGATCGTCTCGGTCGACTGGCGTGTGCGCTGCATATCGATATCAAACCGCTCCCGCAAGGAGCATCGGAGGTGGAGAATCAATGAATGGACCATTACTTGTCATTTTCCCACACCCGGACGATGAGGCGTTCAGCTCGGCCGGAACAATCATCCAACATCGTCAAAAAGGACTCCCGGTCACGTATGTCTGCTTAACACTCGGCGAGATGGGACGCAACATGGGTTCCCCGATTTTTACGACGCGTGAGGAGCTCCCTAAAATTCGAAAGCATGAACTTGAAGAAGCTTGTCGGATGATGGGCATCGAGGACCTGCGCATGTGGGGACTTCGTGATAAAACCGTTGAATTTGAGGACGAGGCCGAGCTCGCTGGTCGCTTCCGCGCATTGATTGACGAAGTGAAGCCGGAAACCGTCATCTCGTTCTATCCAGGATATGCCGTTCACCCGGACCATGAAGCGACAGCTCATGCTGTCGTACGAGCACTTCAAGAGATGGGAGAATCACGCCCTGAGTTTTTAGGTGTAGCATTCGATCGCCGCACAGAAGAAGAACTAGGACAACCTCACGTGATCGTCGATGTGACGGAAGAGAGCGAGCAGAAAAAAGACTCCCTCTTTGCCCATCGTTCTCAGACGGAAGGTCTACTTCGCGCGATTGACAACGCAGAAAACGCCCACGTCATGGAGTTACTCCAACGTGAGCGCTTCTATCATTATCCGTTCTCATGATTCATAGGCTAGACGGGTCATATAAAGTAATGCCCCAACGGTCCCAAGACCGATTAACGTTCCGAATACTACAACGATTTGTCCCATGTTTTCACCTCTTCTAGACTGTACGAACAATTTCATTCATTGGTTTCAAACACGTGCCATTCGCACGTGTTTTTTTAGAAATACAGAACGTAAATCACGATGGCCAATACGATTCGATAGACCGCAAACGGCATCAATTTCACTTTGTTGATCAATTTCAAAAAGAACTTAATCGAAATAAGCGCGAACAGAAACGCACTGATGAACCCGACGATAAACACCGGCAACGTATCGAGCGTAAAGTACGTCCATTTGCTGTAGAGTGACAAGGCGCTCGCGCCGAACATGATCGGTACCGCCATGATGAACGTAAAATCTGCCGCTGCCCGGTGACTCATCCCGAGGAGGACGCCACCAGAAATCGTCGAGCCCGACCGCGAGAATCCTGGCCATAACGAGAAGCATTGAATCAATCCGACACCAAGCGCTTGCTTATACGTGATGTCATCGAGCGTTGCAGTCGTTTGTCGTTTCACACCTGATAAATCTGCGGCAATCATAAAGAAAGCCCCAATCACTAACCCGATCAACACCGTCTTGACCGAGAAGAGGTGTGTATCGATGTAGTCCTCGAACAATACACCGAGGACACCGGCCGGAAGCAGTCCAATCAAAATATGTATCAGGTTTAATTGGCGTACTGCCCCGTTTTGTCTTAGTGTGAACAGCGACTTCGGATTCAGTAACGCTTTGAACCGGTCTCGAAAGACGACAACAACCGCTAAAATCGAGCCTAATTGAATGACGATTTTAAACGTGTTCGCTACTTCCTGACCTAAAAACTGACTCGAGTTCAACCAAAGCCCGTCCACGAGAATCATATGACCCGTCGACGAGACCGGAGCAAATTCGGTCAATCCTTCAACGACTCCTAATAAAAAGCCTACGAATAACTCATACCATTCCACGATGTTTCTCCTATAATTCCTTTAGATTGTTCTCATCATACACTTCTCCTCACCATCTTGCGTCCGTCTTAAGACGTAAAAACAGGCATGGCTTATGACCCATGCCTGCGAGAATTATCGTGCAGTCGCATGAACGACCCACACAACAAGTCCAATCATTGAAAACGCTAAAAATAGCGACGCTGTCGTCCCTATGATAAAGACAATCCCTAATCCGAGAATGCCAAGATGCCACAGCATCGAGACAGATGATTCCGTCGTCGCTCGAATGGATGAAGGAACTTGATGGTGTAAAAGTCCATAATAGAGCGGCTCCATCGCCCCATATAGAAGTGCCAACAATCCCATGACACCAATTCCGATTGGACTCGGAAATAAACCGATGAAGAGAAACCCGCCACCTATCATCCAACCGAATCGTTTCAACCAACGTTCCGAAGGCGCAACACGCACGATGGTTCCTGCGAACAGTTGTCCAGGTAACTGAATCAAGAGCAACCCACTTGAAATGACACCGAACCAATAGATCGGAACGGACACATCGCGAGCGTACAGTTGCCAAAATTCATCGATGAAGTTAAAAGCGGATACCGCTGCCAAAAAACTGATTGTGACATAACGAAGTTGTCGGTTTGACCAAATAAATTGGAACCCTTTGAACAAATGGCGCCACGTCAAACGTTCCTCCCGCTCTCGATGAGTCGGTTCCACGAGAAATACGCTACATAGTGTCGCCATCATTAAACTCAAAATCGAGACTCCATAGTTCCACTCCAAGGGAAGGTACTGCGCCAACATACTGCCACTCAATGCCGCCACCACAGCGGCCACAATCCCAATCGCGTTCAGCTTCCCAAGAACCCGTTCGAATGACGAAGCTTCATGACTTTCCTGTAAGGACTCGTATAGCAACGCATTCTCTGCCCCACTTCGAATGACCGACCCAACGGCCGAACAGCTGATCGCGACAAAGAAACCCGTGAACGTGAACGAATACAAAATGACGAGAAACGACAGCCATTCTAACGCGACACCGATTTGGACAAGTCGACGCCGTGCCGTATGGTCCGCCCATACACCAGTCGGTACTTCGAACAGAACGATGATGAGCGCATATACCATCTCTAAATAAACGACTTCCTGAACGGAGATACCCCGTGACTCCCAGAACAGCCGTTCAATCACGTATGCGGGAATCAATCCTTCAAACCAACGAATCCATCCTAATCGGACAACGTTTCGACGAACTTAACTAGGTGAACGTGCTCGTTTTCTCATTTGAATCTCCTCCTTACTTGTCTATTCCCGAAAACACCAAAAAACCACGAGATTCCTCTCGTGGTTGACGTGTTATTTCAATAAGTTGAGAATCTCGCGATTGAACGCCGGAATGTCATCCGGCTGACGGCTCGTCACAAGCTGGTTCTGACAGACGACAACTTCTTTATCCGCATATTTTGCACCGGCATACTCCATGTCGACTTTAATCGATTTGTAGCCGGTCGCGTCACGACCTTCTAACGTCTTCGCCGTAATCAACAGCTGCGGTCCGTGACAGATGGCAAAGACAGGTTTTTTCGCGTCCATGAAGGCTTTGGCGAACGAGACGAAACGCTCGTCCTCACGCAACAAGTCAGGTGAGAATCCGCCTGGTAAGAGAAGGGCGTCAAAATCTTCTGGCGATACATCGTCAATCGATTGATCGATGTTCACTTTCGCCTCTCCTTGCTTCCCTTCTACCGTGTTGCCTGCTTTCTTCTCAATCGTCACGACGTCATGTCCCGCATCCACCAATGCGTCACGGGGACCCGTGAATTCTACATCTTCAAACATATCTGTAATGAGCGTTGCTACTTTTGCCATGTTCTAAACACTCCCTCTGTTTGTTTTATGCACATAGGGACTGTTCCACTGGCACGAATCACTTAAACATCATTGCATGCATTCAACGGAACTTCGAGACATACGGATTGTCGCGTTCAAAGAAGCGATACGGGTAGTCACGCGCCTCGCCCGTGTTTGGAATCCCGATGCGTGGACCCGCCTCAATCACCATTCCCGTCTCACCTTCAGCAAGATAGAGCGGGTCTTGTTGGAACGAGTGACCATATAAGTCCATCGTGATCCCGAGTGCTTTCGTCAACTTCCCTGGTCCGTTCGTTTGGTCATATCGTTTCACCCCAGGACGGTTCGAAGCAATCCATTCATGTCCTTGAATCGGTTCGACGGCTCGAATCAACACGGCTTCCGGTGTACCAACCGGACCACTGACCACGTTCAGGAGCGTATGTGTATGCATTTGATACGTGTATACATGCCCAGGCTGTCCGAACATGACTTCCGTCCGTTTCGTTCGACGCCCTCCGAAACTATGTGCCGCCCGGTCGATGGCACCGAGGTAAGCCTCTGTCTCGACAATCTTCGCGATGATGTCACCTTCTGGGTGTCGCCGCACCAAATATTGGCCGAGTAAGGCGCGTGCCAATTCGAGTGTCGGTTGTTCATAAAATGCTAGATCGAGTCGCTTCATCGTTCCACCTCCCTTTCTCCTATTTTCTCAAAAGTCATGTCCTGCACACAAAAAAGATGCCCTGCATGGCAGGACACCTCGATATTACGATGCGATTTTAAGTGATTCACGTTGCTTCCCCAATCGGACGTATCCCAAAATGATGGAGAAGACCGGGCTGAGCCAAAGGAAGAACGCAAATGGGGCGTATTCCAATACAGGCACACCGAGTGTCGCTGCGAAGAACGCTCCGGAGACACCCCACGGAATGAGCGGGTTAATCACAGTCCCGCCATCCTCAAGCGCACGTGACAAGTAGCGTGGATCGATCCCGCGATCGATGAACCCTTGTTTGAACGCCTGTCCTGGCAAGAGAATCGACAAGTACTGTTCCCCTGCGAGCAAGTTGACACCGATCGAGCTGAGGACGACCGATAGAACCGAACTTCCTGGTGACTTCAAGCGCTCGAGCAACGATTCAACGATCGCTTGGAACACACCGAGTTCACGTAACAGGCCTCCGAATGCAAGGGCGATCAAGACGAGGCTGACCGACCAAAGCATCGATTCAAGACCACCACGATCGAGTACCGTCGCAATCGTCTCATTCTCCACACCTGACTTGAATCCAGACTGCATGACACCGAGCCAGTTCGAGATGCTCCAGTTGCCTTGAACAAACCCTGCCGTCAACACACCAGCGAACATCCCGATGAGCATCGTCGGCAAAACCGGCATGCGGCGGAACGCAAGCACTGCGACGAGCACAGGGGCAATTAATGTGAGCCAAGAAAGGTCGAAACGTCCGCTGAGCGCAGCTTGTGCTTCCGCGATTTGAGTCGTATCAGCAGTTTGACCGCTACGTCCGAGGAACGTGAATAAAATCAGTGTGATGATGAACGCTGGAATCGTCGTCCCCATCATGAAGCGAATGTGGTCGAATAGTTTGACACCCGCCACTGCTGGCGCAAAGTTTGTCGTGTCCGACAACGGGCTCATCTTGTCTCCGAAGAGCGCACCCGATACGATGGCACCTGCAGCGAGAGCTGGCGAGATGCCTAGTGCCGTCCCGATTCCGAACAAGGCGACACCGACCGTTCCGACTGTTGTAAACGCACTTCCTGTGAATGTCGAGACAATCATCGTAATCAATAAGACACTCGGTAAGAACCATTCAGCAGAGATTGTATTTAATCCGATGGAGAGGATCGTCGCGACCGTCCCGGACATTTGCCATACTCCGATGAGCATCCCGATCAATAACAAAATCAACACCGGCATGATGGCTTCACGAATCCCGTTGATCATCGCCGTCTCAATCTGTTTGAAGTCGCGTGAACGATAATACGCGTATCCACCTACTATTACCATTGTGCCAAAAATCGCCATATGCGGCGTCGCTTTGGCCAAAAACATCAGTGCGAGCAAGGTGATCCCGCTCATCAACACGACGAATACAGCTTCTTTTCCTTTCATCTGCATCGACGTCCCCTCCTTTCGTTATATCCTAATTATTTATTATTTCACCTAACCGCTTAAACGCTTTTATGCACAAAAGCACGTCAGTGATGTTTTTTACTATACTCGCTTCCTTTCTCCCTGTCAAACGTCTTTTTATGATAAATTATATGCTTGAGGGTGACCTCCGGAGTTCGTAACCTCCTCCGACATCAAAACTAGCGAAAAGGAAGTGTGCTTCATGCAACACGAAAAAGCATTGGTCGTCTTCAGTGGTGGCCAAGATTCAACCACTTGCCTATTTTGGGCAAAACAACAATTCTCCCATGTGGAGGCGGTGACATTCGCATATGGTCAACGCCACGATGCGGAAATCGAGGTCGCAAAAGAAATCGCGGCAGAACTCGATGTCCCACACCACATCCTCGACTTGTCCCTACTCGGACAACTCACATCAAATGCGCTCACGAGACACGATCTTGACATCGACAATGCGGACGTCCCAAACACGTTCGTCGATGGACGCAACCATCTATTCTTATCATTTGCGGCTGTCATGGCCAAACAACTCGGTATGCATCACATCGTGACCGGTGTATGTGAAACGGACTTTTCAGGTTACCCGGATTGCCGAGACCAATTCATTAAATCACTCAACGTGACACTCAATTTAGCGATGGATTATCCATTCGTCATCGACACTCCGCTCATGTGGCTCGATAAAAAAGAGACGTGGGCACTTGCGGACGAGCTCGGTGCCTTCGACTACGTCAAAGAACGTACGCTCACTTGTTACAACGGTGTCATCGGTTCAGGTTGTGGAGAATGTCCGGCGTGTAAGCTTCGCCAAAACGGACTCACAGCTTACGAGGAGGTGCGCGTATGAAACATGCTCCATTCCTCGCCCCAACCAGTGTCGAATCGAAACAAGAAGGCTCGCTCATCTACTGCCCGCATCGCGTTCAAATCGTCAAAGAAGTGACATTCGACGCGGCGCACCATCTATTTGACTATGACGGCAAATGTCGTGCCCTTCATGGTCATACGTATAAGCTCCAGATGGGTGTCAGCGGTTTTCTCGATAATCGCGGGATGACGCTCGACTTTGGTGACTTGAAAAAAATCTTCAAAGAAGAGCTTGAGCCATATCTCGACCATCGCTATTTGAACGAGTCACTCCCTTATATGAATACAACTGCAGAAAACATGTGCTATTGGATTTTTGAACAACTGGCGACACACTTGCCAAATGAACGTGACGTCCGCGTCGAATTCGTACGCCTATACGAAACGCCGACGTCATACGCAGAGTTCCGCCGCGAATGGTTGGTGGAATCGTGAAAATCCCTGTTCTAGAAGTGTTCGGACCGACCTTCCAAGGAGAAGGACGTGCCATTGGACAAAAGACGATGTTCGTCCGGACCGCCGGTTGCGATTATCGCTGTTCGTGGTGCGATTCTGCCTTCACGTGGGACGGTTCAGAAAAACCGGACATGCTGACGGCCGATGAGGTCATCACTCGTCTTGACGCACTCGGTGCGTACGATTACGTCACCATCTCGGGTGGAAACCCGCTCCTCATCGCGGCCATGGAGAACCTCGTCGTGAAATTGAAAGAGCGTGGCGTCACACTCGCCGTCGAGACGCAAGGTAGCCGCTACCAAGAGTGGCTCACACAGATCGATGACGTGACCCTCAGCCCGAAGTCTCCTTCGTCTGGCATGAAGACAAACTGGGAACAACTCGACGCCATCGTCGAACGGTTGCGCCCGGAGCAGACGACATTCAAAGTCGCTGTCTTCGATGAAGTGGATCTCGCCTATGCGAAAGACGTGCAG
Source organism: Exiguobacterium sp. USCH10 (assembly GCF_037619445.1). Classification (GTDB taxonomy): domain Bacteria; phylum Bacillota; class Bacilli; order Exiguobacteriales; family Exiguobacteriaceae; genus Exiguobacterium; species Exiguobacterium aestuarii_A. The sequence continues at coordinate 744,150 of NZ_JAQPZO010000001.1, forward strand.
CAGCGCTATTCACCGGACGTCATGTATTTATCCGCCGGTAACCCAGAGCCAGGTGCTGACGGTGATATCACCGATGCCCAGCTTCGTCGTTTGAAACAACTGTGGGAAGACGTCGCACGCGATCCTTCATGGCAAAGCGTACGCGTCCTGCCACAACTACACACATTACTGTACGCCAACGAACGTGGCGTCTAAGGAGAATGAACATGAGACCAGAAGACTTACAAGACCTCTCGCTCCTCGGACAGAAGAGCGTCCCTTATATTTTTGAATACACACCTGACGTCCTCGAGGCGTTCCCGAACCGTCACCCGGAGAACGACTACTTCGTCAAATTCAACGCGCCGGAATTTACGTCCCTGTGCCCAATCACAAACCAACCCGACTTCGCGACGATCTACATCTCATATATCCCGGATGAGAAACTCGTTGAGTCGAAATCGTTGAAGTTGTACTTGTTCAGTTTCCGTAACCACGGTGACTTCCACGAGAACTGCATCAACGTCATCGGGAAGGACCTCGTCAAATTGATGGAGCCACGCTATCTCGAAGTGTGGGGCAAATTCACACCACGTGGCGGCATCTCGATCGATCCGTACTACAATTACGGAAAGCCTGGCACAAAGTATGAGAAAATGGCAGAACATCGTCTGTTCAACCATGACCTCTATCCAGAGACGGTCGACAACCGTTAATTAAAAAGTAGGCGCTCCATTGGAGTCGCCTACTTTTTTTGATAGCGATGGATCTGTCGCTTGATCGGTTCACGGAACACGGTCGCGATGAGCGTCAATACGAGCATGATCCCGAACGCCAACGCAATCAGCTTCCAATCCCCGCTCGCGATACTGCTTCCGAGAAAATTATTCGCGAACGCGCCAGGAATCATACCGACGACGGTCGCAAACAGATACGCCGGTACTTTTACTTTTGCCAAACCGGAAGCATAACTTACCAAATCGAAATTGACGAGCGGGATGAGACGTAAGATGAGTACATAAAAGAATCCGTCCTCTTCGATTTTGTGCTGAATGGCTTCATAGTTCTTCGATTCGAAGTGATGCAAGAAACGGTCGCCGAAATAAACGGCCACATAATATGCGACGAGGGCACTCAGTGTCGCCCCGATGACCGTATAGACGACACCCGGTAACATCCCGAACGCCAAACCGCCGGCGACCGATAAGACGGACGTAGGAAACAAGATGAGTGGACGAACAGTGAACAAGAGAATATAAATCAAAGGGGCCAACCAACCGAATTGAATGATATAGTCCCGGATGTCTCCTGGACTTACATCGATCCATTGATAAAGGAACGTCGCTGTTCCGAACAGGAGTAGGACGAGTGCAATCATCCACTGTACCTTCCATTTTTTCATCGTCCTTCCTCCTTTCTATTTGGTTTTATTCCCGCAATCCGAGATGTCATCCATCTTTTTTCAGCCATCCCGATGTGGTACGGTTAGAGAAAGCAGAAGGAGGAAATCGATATGAACCTTGCAGATGCCCTAACATTAAAACAGTTGCTTCATGAGCAAATCGATACATTGACCGAAGAGATTGAGCACGTGGCATTCATCTCGCTCGAAGTGAATGATTCCATTCCGACGATTCAGTCTCGCTCCCTTCAAGATATCGAGATGGAACTTGAGCACATCCGTCTGGACTTACGTCAGCTCGACCGTCTTATTCAAGAAGCGAACGTCCAAGCCGTCGTTGAAACGCATGACGGTCCGCTCCCGCTCGTAGAGGCAATCGAACTCGCCATTCAGTTACGTGTCCAAGCACGTCTTTATGAGAAATTGTCATTACGTCCGAAAAAGGAATACGTGCACGGGGTTTCCGTGATCAAACACGCCTTATATGACCCGGAGCTATATCGCTTGAAAGCACGCGATATTAAGAAACGAGCCATTCGAATCGAAAGTGCCATCCAGGCCGTCCGCTATCAGACCGATATCGACTTTGATGCTTCACGATATATGTAAGGTCCCTTCGCTTCAGACTGTAGACAAAGTATAGGTCTAATGTCTTTTTTATGCCCAATCCGGACACGGCTCGCTTTCCTAGGGGCAAGCAGGGAGCCGCATCGCGACTGCGTCACTGCTGGGTCTCCCTTTGCTTGCTATTCCCTCAGGAGTCTCGCCTGCCCGTTCTTGGTCACCTTTTGTCCTTCATCCCACATAATGGTGTGAGAAGAACACACAGGGGCGGATCTGATAATCAACAAGTCGACACCATCCATCCTTCACAGTCTGACGAACGGATGGTGAACGGCGGCCCGAGGAGGATGATCTCGGGATCGATGACGGGCGGGTTCGGCGTTTTCCTTCCCTTTCCCCTAATACATCGATTCGAAGTAAGTATCGAGCTTTTTCTTCGGCCGTCGGGACCTTAGAAAAAGACAAACGGCCGCCAGATGACGACCGTTTGCGTTGCTCGCCCGACGGCGCCCCGACTCCTGCAGGAAAGCAATCCGACGGAGACCCAGCAGCGACTTAGATCGCGATGCGGCTCCGGGATTGCCTGAGGAAAGCGTGGGCGCCGGAAGGACGAGTTCGAACATGTTATTTGTCAACAAGCTGAAGCGAAGGAGTCCCTTCGCTTTTTTACATATGGTCATGGTGGTTGTGATGGATATCATGATGGTTCGATGAAGAAGAACGGTGACGTGGTGGGGCCTCATCGGCAAATTTTTCCCCGTCTAAAATGCCGAGACGCTTGTATTGGCGATCGACTCGCTCTTTCGTCTCCTCACGAACGGATCTTGACTCCATCACCAATTGATAGCACCCGAGTGCGACACGAAACGGTTCCATCCGTGTTCGTTCAATCGAGAAGGAATCGACACCTCGTAAATACTCGGCCAATCGCTCGGCCGTGTCATCGTCCGGGTCATCGGCGAGCTGCGAGGCGAATTGTTGTAAGTCTTTCAACGTGCTCGACGTTTTGGAATGCTGAAAAATCGTTTTTACGAACGCAAAAATAATCAGACCGAACACAACCATGAACACGATAGGAAATATCGACACAATCCCGGTAAAGAATGAGTCCCCCATGGAGTCACTAAACGGATCTCCGCCAAATCCAAACACTGACATTTCAAATTCCCCCTTTTTCTTTATGTACGTTCATTCAGTCGAATCGGTTTCATCAAAAAACCGCGATCATTCGACCGCGGCATCCATTCAACTGTTCAATTGTTTCTCCATCATGATACGAGGCTCACCATCCTCAGTGTAGGCGCCCATGATGTCATATCCGCAAAGGAGGTTCAAGATGATAACCCCTTTGTTCGTATTGCGTGCTTTCGTCCGAATCGAATGGAATCCTTGCGCTTCGACCCATTCAAGTTGCGTGTCCATCAGCTTGCGACCGATGCCATGTTTTTGAAAGTCCGGGTGTACGCCACCCGCCCAGCTATAAAATCGATAAGGCTCTGCCTCATAACCGATTTTAAAGCCGACCAGCTGCTCCTCCGAGAATGCTAAGAGCACCAACGGATTGGCATGTCGATACAGGCGCTCTTTAAATCGCAGCTGATCGAGGTCACCGTATAACGTTCGGTACAGTCGGAAGAAGTCCTCTTCAAAATCTTTAAAGTTGTTCGTCACATCTTTTACGATAAATGAACTCGTCGTACTCATCGTGCCATCCCCTTTCAGTTTCTGGACAAAGATTCCGTACGTCTGTTCTTTTCGCCGTTCATTCTGAATTTCCTGTCTCCCGTTCGAAAGCTGTGACACCTTTTTGTTTATATAGTCCGAGCGTACGCTTCGGTAAGCTCTTGACCATCCAGTCTTTGAAGATGCGCGCTTGATCTTCGACAGGCAGTTCATAGCCATCCGTCACGATATGACGTGACCGTGTCGTGACATCATACAAAGAAATTGCAGCCGCCACCGAGATGTTCAAACTTTGAACATATCCTTGCATCGGAATGACAAAGTTCCCGTCCGCCTTGTTGAGCGCCGCCTCAGAGACGCCACTATGTTCGTTCCCGAATAGAAGAACCGTCGGCTTCGACACATCCACTTCTTCGAGCGGGATTGCCTCCTCGCTTAACGCCGTCGCATATACTTGGTAACCATTTTCTTTTAGAGCATCAATCGCTTCTTCAATTGATCCGTGCTCCACGACGTCCACCCAGCGATCTGCGCTTTTGGCGATAATCGAGTTCGGTTTGAACTTTGCCCGCCCTTCGACGACATGTAACGTTTGCACCCCGAACGCATCGGCTGAACGCAACACGGCGGATTGGTTGTGCGGATCGTCCACCCCTTCCGTCAAAATCGTGATATGGTTCGTTCGTGTATTCAACACTTCATACATCCGTTTGATGCGGTCTGGCATGAGCATCTCATAGAGAGGAAGATCGTCCTCCTGCAATACACCCTTCTGCAATAACTCTTCTTTTAATTCAATCTGCTCGTCCTTCGTCAAAGCAGATGTGGTCTGTCTCCAACCCATCTTTCTCGCTCCCTTCAACCTATCATATTGTAGCTAGATTCGATTCGACTGACAAGTTCACCTAACATCTTCCATTGTCGCTTTGAAAATGAAAACAAATGAAAATAGCGAAAACGGTTGCATGAATTTATGCAATCGATTACAATCATTTATGCAAGCGATTGCACTATTGGCAAACACAAAAATAGATAAAACTCCCTCACAGGAAGGAAGCGTATAGCATGAAACAATTGATCTCATTCGATTTCTGGCAAAAACTCGGTAAGGCCTTGATGGTCGTCATCGCTGTTATGCCAGCTGCCGGTTTAATGATTTCCATCGGTAAATTGATTGGAATGTCAGCCGGAGATGTCGGTATTTTACTAACAACAGCTCGCATCATTGAAGATTTAGGTTGGGGCATCATCGTCAACTTACATATCCTCTTCGCAGTCGCGATTGGTGGTTCGTGGGCAAAAGATCGTGCAGGTGGTGCGTTCGCAGCACTTCTCGCCTTCATCTTGATCAACCGTGTCACAGGTGCCATCTTCGGTGTTAACGGTGCCATGCTTCAAGATCCGGAAGCGACAATCGAGTCACTCTTCGGTGCAAACCTTGTCGTCGCTGACTACTTCACATCTGTACTCGGCTCACCTGCCCTCAACATGGGTGTGTTTGTCGGAATCATCGCCGGTTTCCTTGGTGGTGCACTATACAACCGTTTCTACAACTTTAACAAATTGCCGAACGCCCTCTCGTTCTTCAACGGGAAGCGCTTCGTACCATTCGTCGTCATCCTTGGTTCAGTCGTTGCTGCCATCGTTCTATCGATTGTATGGCCAACGATCCAAGGTGCGCTCAACAGCTTTGGTGAGTGGATTGCTACATCACGTAACACGGCTCCAGTCCTCGCTCCGTTCATTTATGGTGCGCTCGAACGTCTCCTCTTGCCGTTCGGTTTACACCACATGCTCACTGTTCCAATGAACTATACGGAACTTGGTGGAACGTACACGATTTTAACTGGCGCGACAGCTGGGTCAGTCGTTGCCGGACAAGACCCGCTCTGGTTGGCATGGGTAACAGACCTCGTCAACTTACGTGCCGCTGGTGATACAGCTGCTTACAACGCCCTTCTCGCTGATGTCGTTCCGGCTCGCTTCAAAGTCGGTCAAGTCATCTTGTCATTCGCTGCTTTGATCGGTGCCGCATATGCGATGTACCGTAACGTCGACGCTGAGAAGAAAGCACAATACAAGCCGATGTTCTTGTCAGCTGGACTCGCTGTCTTCTTGACAGGTGTCACAGAACCAATCGAGTTCATGTTCATGTTCGTTGCGCCAGTCCTTTATGTGGTTTACGCGCTTATGGCCGGTGCTGCCTTCGCATTGGCAGATATCATCGACCTACGTGTCCACGCCTTCGGTGCGATTGAACTCTTGACGCGCATCCCGATGATTGTCAAAGCGGGACTTCTTCAAGACTTGATCAACTTCGTTCTCGTCTCTGTAGCATTCTTCTTCCTCAACTTCGGTGTGTTCAATTTCTTCATTAAGAAGATGAACTTGCCGACACCAGGACGTAACGGAAACTACATGGAAGAGACGACAGAGAAGTCATCTGTGACAGGTAACGAACAAGTCATGGGGATTATCGCCCTTCTCGGTGGGGAAGAAAACATTGAAGATGTCGATGCATGTATGACTCGTCTTCGTGTGACCGTTAAAGACGTTACACTCGTCTCTGACGAACAAGATTGGAAGAAAAATGGCGCCATGGGTCTCATCGTGAAAGACCGTGGAGTCCAAGCCATCTATGGCCCGAAAGCCGACATATTGAAATCAGACATTCAAGACGTCATCGGTGCATAATCTACTGGCCAACTCGCTCGAGAGTTGGCCTTTTTTTCTAAAGGAGGACTATCGTGAATATTTTAACGCTCAATTGTCACGCCTGGTTAGAAGACCGTCAACAAGAAAAGATTGACGCCATCGTCGAACGCATCGCGAGTGAAGAGTACGACCTCATCGCGCTTCAAGAAGTCAATCAACATAAAGAGGCCCCACTGATCTACGGGAACATCCGTGAGAACAACTTCGCCCACGTCCTCGTCGAGCGCTTAAAAGAGTTGGACGTCCACTATCACATGACATGGGACTTTGCCCATTATGGATACGATATTTACGAGGAAGGTGTCGCCATCCTGTCGCGCACACCGTTCCTATCAACAGAATCGTTCTTTGTATCGAAGACGACGGACCCAGACAACTACAAGTCTCGTAAGATTGTCAAAGCTGTGATTGCAGGCGCAGATGCTCCAACGACTATTTACTCGTGTCATCTCGGATGGTGGCATGATGAAGAGGAGCCGGTGAAACACCAACTCGATGAACTGATTCGTCGCGTCGAGCATGACGACCATGCCCTTCTACTCGGCGACTTCAATAACGATGCCTTCATTCGTGGAGAAGGATACGATTACTTGATGGAGAATGGACTCCAAGATTTGTTCCATCTCGCAACAGAACGGGAAGGCGATGCGACGGTACAAGGAAAAATCGCCGGGTGGGATGAAAACAAAAAATCGCTCCGAATCGACTTGATGCTGACAAACGCTCCAATTCACGTTTCACGCCATGCGGTCGTCTTTGACGGAGAGAACGGTCCTATCGTTTCTGACCACGCCGGTGTTGAAGCAACTGTGTTTTGGCGCTAATACCCCTTTTTCTCCTAACTTAGGAGAAAAGGGTTTTTCTTTTGGAGAAAATCTTGTAACGTGATAAAAGACTGATGTCTAACTACTAATGAATGAGATAGAAAGAAGTGTTTGAATATGAAGACAAGCTCGCTCAGTCGAAGCGACTGGACTTTAGTTTTATCCTTATCCTTATTAACCTTCGTTCTCGGAACGAGTGAATTTGTCATCGTCGGGATTTTACCCGATATCGCAAACGGATTATCCATCTCGATTGCGACGGCCGGGAGTCTCGTATCGGCATTCGCCATCAGCTTTGCCGTCGGCACACCAATCACCATGTCCTTGACGAGCCATCTTCCTAAACGCAAATTGATGCTTGGTCTGACCATCCTGTTCACTATCCTTAACTTGTTGAGCAGCCTGGCACCGATGTATGAGTGGTTACTCGTCTTGCGCATGTTGACGGCCGTCGTCACAGGTGTCTTGATTTCACTTGCCATGCTTGTCGCCAGCGAGAGTGTCCCACCGACAAAGCGTGGGGTCGCCGTATCCTTTATTTTTGGTGGATTCACGATGGCGAACGTGTTCGGCGTTCCAATCGGGACATTCATCGGACAACAGGCAGGTTGGGAATCCACATTTATATTAACGACTGCACTCGGTGCAGTCGCCTGGATTGCCATTTACCGCGTCTTGCCGAACCAATTGTCTCAAGAAAAAGCATCACTTCGTGAACAATTGACATTGCTGACGAATCCGCGCATCTTGATCGCATTCCTGATTCCGGCGTTCGGTTTCGGGGCAACGTACGTCGTATATACGTATCTCGTGCCGATTTTAAAAGATGTACTCGGTGTACCGGTCGCTTGGGTCAGTCCGATTTTATTCGCATACGGATTCATTTCGATTTTCAGTAATATCGCTGCCGGAAAGATTGCTAGTCACAATCCAATCGGACGCTTACGGTTCGTCTTTCTCGTCCAGGCGTTCGTCTTGGCCGCGCTATTCGTGACAACGTCGAATGTGACGCTCGGTCTTCTCAATATCGCACTTATGTCGTTCATGGCAATCTTATTGACGACATCGACTCAGATTTATTTGATCGATTTGGCAGAGAAGTTCAATCCGAATGCCAAAGGTCTCGCCTCGTCACTTATGCCCGTGGCGAGTAATGTCGGGATTGGACTCGGTTCCGCTCTCGGTGGTGTCGTCTATGCGACGAGCCCCATCATGACGCTCGCACTTGTCGGCGGTCTGGTCGCCCTCGTCACAGCCGCGTTGACCGCAGTCAGTTATTCGCTTGATCAACGCTAAAACGTGTGCACCTTCATCGAGGTGCACACGTTTTTTATAACCATTCGAGAATCGCTGATAGGACTTCGTCCAATTGCTCTTTTGATGTGAGCGGACTTTCCTGATCTCCTTTTTGTGGACCATACATTCCGAAGTTTGCATGATTCCCGCCTTCAATTTGTACGAATTGACTATCTTCAGGGAGGTCGCTTCGACTCGCCTCGATGTCTTCTGGGACAGCCAATCCATCCAATTCACCGGAAATCGATAGTACACGTAAGTCGCTATCGACCATCGAACTGATCGGATACGAAGCGAGGAAAATGACACCCTCCACCAATTCTTGATGCTCCAGTGCATACCCCGATGCCGCCGAACCTCCGAGTGAATGACCGGCCACGATCCAGCGTTCAATCTCCGGATGTGCCTCGATGATTGGAGCTGCCGCATCGATATCTAAAATGCCTAAATTGAGACGAAGCGATGGAATCGCGACAAAGACACCCTCTTCCGCTAATCGAGTTCCGTAATAGGCATACGCCTCTTTCTCGACTTTCGCCCCTGGATAGAGAATGACGCCGACCTCACTCGTCGTATCTCCAAACTCGAGACGGTTGTCGACCACTTTCCCCTCTTCGGCATACTGTGTCGCTTCATCGGTCGGTCCATACGTGAACTGTGTCCAAATCAAAAAGCCTGCTACCGCGACAACAAGCAACCCTACGACTGAGAGTGCGGCCCACTTGAAGAATTTCTTCATTATATAGCCTCCATTTGCATCCACTTCCTCATAACGTTACACTAATAAGAAAAAGCATGATCAGGGGGACACCATGACCAGAAGTAATGTAACCACGACGATTCAGTGGTTTATTTTTATTTTAGCTACAAATATTGTACCACCACTCTCCATCGCCGCCTTGTTTGAACTGTCACCAGATGAGACGATGACCTTCATATCCCGCTCACTCTTCATCTTCGCACTCTTTAGCATCATCCAGACGTTGCTCGGACATCGCCTCCCAATACTCGAAGGACCCGCCGGCATTTGGTGGGGCGTCTTCACCTTATACGCATCCATCGGTCCCGCCCTATACGGAAGTCAGCAAGAAACGTTGCAGGCTCTCGGATTTATGTTGTTCTTAAGCGGAATCCTCGGTGTGCTATTGACCGTCACCGGTATCTTAAGACGCATGCTCGCCCTGTTTACACCTCAAGTACTCGGCGTCTATATGATTTTACTCGTCCTCCAATTATCAGGGGCCGTCATTAAAGGTGGCTTCGGGGTGACGGAAGACGGAATCAACATCGTTCAAGCCGTCGCGACGGCTGGTCTCGTCTTATTCGCACTCACGCTTGAGCAAAGTCGCTTTAAACAATATGGACTCGTCATGACGCTTTTCGTCGGGTTCGGTTTATTCCACTTGCTCGATCTCGGAAATCCAATCGTCCGCTCAGAATCGTTCTTCCTCGTACCGGAACTTCTTCCCTTCGGAAGTTGGGTGTGGGATTGGAACTTGTTGCCGACGGCTTTCGTTATCACCTTGCTTCTCATGACGAACGTCCTCGCGAACATCAAGTTGATTGAACGTATCGTCAGCTCTCGTGAAAAACGTGAAATCAAAGGGAACGTTCCCGCGTCTGGTGTTGCAAGTGGGGTCAGTCAAATCGTGGCTGGTCTGTTCGGAACACCAGGTCCTGTCGCAATCTCCGGGACGGCCGGATTCCTCTCTTCGACGGAGAGCGTCCAGCGCGCTCCTCATTTAATTGCCCATGCCCTCATGATGGGATTGGCACTCATCGGACCATTCGTCTCGTTGATTGCGAGTATCCCAGCCGCTGTCGGCTATGCGATCGTGACACCACTTATCGCAACGATGATCATCATCGGAATCAATGAGGCTGCCTTCGAATTAAAACAATCGACGGCTTCTCTTACGGTCGGTCTCCCGCTCGTCATCGGTGCCGGGGCGATGCTCTTGCCACCTGGTTCGATGAATGATTTGCCGCCGCTCCTTGCGACCGTCTTCTCAAACGGACTCGTCCTCGGAACGATCGTCGCTTTGACGACAGCTATCTTAAGTAAAATCAAGGATTGAAAAAAGAACTGACCATAACGGTCAGTTCTTTTCACGTACATGCATATGGTAATGGGCATCGTGCGGTAACACAGCGCCTTCTTCTTGTTCAAAATGTGCGCGATCTTTCCAGTATCGCACCCCCGACAACGTATCACGGTAAAGAGCACGCTTTAGCGCCTGTTTCGCCGTGACAGCTGTGCCGTCATCATTTTTCAACTCGAGCCCCATCAACTTATAGCCGATGGTTTGTCCGCCTCGACTCATTTGGCAAGCTTCCATCGCGTATGTGAGCAGTGTCGGTGTGACGACTGCATGCACGAACTCGCTCTTCACTTTCTTGCGCACGAGTTGCTCCACGCCATAGCTGACGAGCCCTGCGATGACACTGTCAATCAAGACTGCTTTCGTTCGTTTCTTCGTCAATGGGTTCATCGGCTCATCCTCTGCATCATCCCCGACGTCAACACTTCGATCCCTTCGCCTTCTTCAGACGCCATGATCAACGCACGTGCGACATGCAGCGCTTGAATCGGTGCGACTTCTGGTGCCTTTTCCACCAACAGCGACTGGAACGGACGACTGATGACCTCAGCCGCTTTTTCCCCGAGTCGGAATGAATCACGTTCGCCGAGTAACAACGAAGGACGCGCGATAATCAGATGATCGAAGTTGAAGATGCGCAATCCGTTTTCAAGCTCCCCTTTTACCCGATTGTAAAAGAAAGACGAACGTAACGATGCACCTTGTGCCGATACGACCGCATAGCGTGTCGCACCGTGTGCCTTGGCGATACGAGCGACTTCAAGCGGCAACCCTAAATCGACTTGTTTGAATGCTTCTTGTGAACCAGCGACCGCGATCGTTGTGCCGAGTGCACAATAGACATCATCGATGTGTGGGAGCGCCGCATCCATCTCCTCGAATCCAACGACCTCGTGTAGTTTCGGATGACTCCATCGCTTCGAGCGACGGACGACAATCCAGACCGACTCATAACGGTCACTCTCTAATAACTGTTCCACCAATTCGCGGCCAATCAAGCCGGTCGCGCCTACGACAAGTGCAGTTTTCCCCATTCGTGACTCCTCCTAGACTCCTATTTCCTTCAGTCTAGCTGACTTGTCGTTCTTCGGCAATGATCGTCGTGGGACGGAAACGGTCCATCATACGGAAGAATCCGTTCAATAGGAGCGCCGTGAACGAACCTGCCACGATGGCACTGTCTGTAAACAATTGAAGCCATTCCGGCATGTTGGTGACAATCGCTGGGTTAGCGGTGATGCCGAGTCCGACACCAATCGAGAGTGCGATGGTAATCAAATTCTCGTTTTTCGAAAAATCGACCTGGCTTAGAATCCGAATGCCGGAAGCGGCGACCGTTCCGAACATGACGAGCATCGCTCCACCTAAAACAGGCTTTGGAATCAATGTCGTGAATGTGGCGACTTTCGGAAGGAATCCGAGCAAGATGAGCAATCCACCTGTCCAAAAGATGACACGGCGCGATTTTACACCAGACAATTGAACGAGTCCGACATTTTGACTGAACGTCGTGTACGGGAAGCTGTTGAAAATCCCTCCGAGAATCGTTGCGACGCCCTCCGCACGATACCCTTTCGTCAATTCGTTCGCACCGATTGGCTTTTTCGTGATATCGCTGAGCGCCAAGAATACACCAGTCGATTCAATCATCGAGATGATGGCAACGAGCGTCATGACGAGGATGGCAGACACATCGAATGTCGGCATCCCAAAGTAGAACGGCTGGACCATTTGGAACCAACCTGCTTCACGGACAGGACTGAAGTCCACGAGACCGAGCGAAGCAGCAACCCCTGTTCCGATGAGTACGGCAAAGAGGACAGCAGCGGCGCGTGTGAAGACAGTACCGACACGGTTCAAGATGAGAATGAGTAAAATCGTCAAACCACCTAATCCGAGATTCTGCATCGATGCGAATCCAGGCTCACCTGGCATCCCGCCACCGATGTCATTGATAGCGACCGGAATCAGTGAGAGACCGATGATTGTCACGACCGAACCGAGAACGACCGGCGGGAAGAAACGTGCGAGCTTCCCGACAAAGCCAGAAATGAGGATGACAATGATTCCACTGGCAATCAACGCGCCATAAATGGCCGTAATCCCATTTGCGCTTCCGATGGCAATCATCGGACCGACCGCCGTGAACGTACATCCGAGGACGACCGGCAATCCGACACCCGTGAAGCGTGTCGTCCATACTTGTAAAAGCGTCGCCACCCCACACATGAATAAATCAATTGCCACGAGATAGGCGAGCTCGGTCGGCCCAAGACCGATGGCACCACCGACGATGAGCGGGACGATTGCCGCTCCCGTGTACATGGCGAGCAGATGTTGAAACCCTAGACTGGCTGTCTTGAACGTATTCATCGAACGACCTCCACGAATGAGATGTGGTCTTTCTCTAATTTCGCGATGCGCGCTAGCGATTCCACGCGATAACCGCGCTCGATCAATTTGTCGCGCCCTGGTTGGAACGATTTTTCGATGACGATGCCTACACCTGCGACTTCTGCACCTGCCGCTTCGACGAGTTGTGTCAGTCCGAGCGCCGCTTCCCCGTTCGCGAGGAAGTCATCGATGACGAGAACGCGTTCGCCTGGTAAGACGAAGCGCCGGCTCAAGCTGATGCGGTTCGTCTCCTGTTTCGTGAACGAGTAGACATCCGCTTCGACGAGGTCGTCTTGGAGCGTCAGCGATTTCCGTTTACGCGCGAATACGAACGGGATGCCTATCTCAAGCGCCGTCATCATCGCTGGCGCAATCCCACTCGATTCGAGTGTGACGATTCGGTCGATTTGAGCGTCTTTGAAACGTTCTGCGAACTCTTTTCCGATGGCTTGCATGAGCACCGGGTCGACTTGATGATTCAAGAAGGCGTCAACTTTCAACACTTGGTCGGATAAGGCCCGACCCTCTTCACGGATTTTGTCTTCTAACTGCTTCATTGTTGTTCCCTCCATTAAAAAATGCGATTCGTCACCCCTCATCGGGAGGCAACGAACCGCATGGAAATCAACGACAGCATACGACAAGCGCCACCCGTAGTCGAACCATTTACGGTAGTTCGGTAGAGACTTGCGGACCATATTTCCGCTGATATACGAGTGCGAATCTATTTATATAAGATAAACTTTATTGTAGACGAGCTGACGAGAAATGCAATAGGTTGGAATCAAACGGTGAAATGTTCGATTTTTCTGAAACTGCTGTATACTGTATGTATTGGATATGAGAGAGGAGCCTTGCCCTTATGAAGTTATTCGTATTAGGCGCAACCGGTCGGACCGGACATCAATTCATCGACCAAGCCATCGAGCACGGTCATGACGTCACCGCGTTCGTACGTGAACAGAAAAAGTTGATTCGGACCCCACAACTTGAAATCATCGAAGGCGACTTATATGACATCGATGCGTTAACAGAAGCGATGCATGGTCATGATGCGGTCATCAGCTGTCTCGGAACGGATTTGAGCGATCCGGACTTTTTAGCGAGTGTCACGGACAAGCTCGTCCCTGCGATGAAGACGAATGGCATCTCACGCGTCGTCTATTTGGCCTCAGCTGGAATCGACAATGAGATACCGGGACTTGCAGGGAAAGCCATTACGTTCATGCTCCGAAAACCGCTCCGTGATCATCGGGCAGCCGTGGACCTGTGGCGCAACTCGTCATTCGATTATACGATTGTACGACCGATGCAATTGACGGACGGTCCTCGCACCTCGACTTATCGTACGGCCATCGATGAGGTACCGGATAACGGGAAACACATCTCACGGGCAGATGTCGCCCAGTTCATGCTTCACGCCATCGAAGAGAATGAACATGTACGGGAGTCAGTCGGACTGGCGTACTAATTTGATTGGATTCATGCTACAATATCGGGTAGTTTACTTTGAAAGGAACGAAAACGAATTATGAGTATATTAACGGTACAAAACTTGAGCCACGGCTTTGGTGACCGCGCTATTTTGAACGATGTCTCTTTCCGCCTCTTAAAAGGGGAACACATCGGTCTCGTCGGAGCGAACGGTGAAGGAAAATCAACGTTCATGAACATCATCACACGCAAACTGCAACCGGATGAAGGGAAAATCGAATGGGCGAAAAATGTCCGTGTCGGTTACCTCGATCAACATGCGGTGCTCGAGCGCGGGATGACGATTCGTGACGTCTTAAAAGGTGCTTTCCAATACTTGATTGACATGGAGACGCGCATCGGCGAACTCTACATGGAGATGGGTGACGCGACACCTGAACAGATGGAAGACATGCTCGCTGAAGTCGGTGAACTTCAAGAGACGCTCGACTCGAACGACTTTTATATCATCGATGCGAAAGTAGAAGAAGTCGCACGCGGTCTCGGTATTTTAGATGTCGGTCTCGACCGGGACGTCACGGACTTGTCAGGTGGTCAGCGTACGAAAGTATTGCTTGCGAAGTTGCTTTTGGAGAAGCCGGATATCTTGCTCCTCGATGAGCCGACCAACTATTTGGACGAAGTACACATCGAGTGGTTGAAGCGCTATCTCCAAAACTATGACAATGCCTTCATTTTGATTTCACACGATATCCCGTTCTTAAATAGCGTCATCAACTTGGTCTACCATATGGAGAACCAAGAGTTGAACCGCTACGTCGGGGACTATGACAAGTTCATGGAAGTGTACGAGATGAAACGCTCGCAACTTGAAGCAGCCTATAAGCGTCAACAAGCTGAGATTGCCGACTTGAAAGACTTCGTCGCCCGGAACAAGGCACGCGTCTCGACACGAAACATGGCGATGTCACGTCAAAAGAAACTCGATAAGATGGATGTCATCGAATTGAGTGCAGAGCGTCCGAAACCGGAATTCCGCTTCCTGCAGGCCCGTACATCGGGACGCCTCATCTTTGATGCCAAAGGTCTCGTCATCGGATACGACGAGCCGCTCTCACGTCCGCTCGACCTTCAGATGGAGCGCGGTCAAAAGATTGCCCTCGTCGGAGCGAACGGAATCGGGAAGACGACGCTCTTAAAGAGCTTACTTGGATTGATCAATCCGCTTGAAGGAACCGTCGAGCGCGGTGAGTTTCTGGAGATGGGTTACTTCGAACAAGAAGCGGCAACGAGCAACAACACATGTATCGAAGAGATTTGGAGCGAGTTCCCGTCACTCAACCAACAGCAAGTACGCGCGATGCTCGCGAAGTGCGGACTCATGACGAAACACATCGAAAGTAAAATCTCCGTCCTCAGTGGTGGTGAAAAAGCGAAAGTTCGTCTTTGTAAACTCCTCAACAACGAGACAAACCTTCTCTTACTCGATGAGCCGACGAACCACTTGGACGTCGACGCGAAGGAAGAGTTGAAGCGTGCGTTGAAAGAGTACAAAGGAAGTGTCCTCCTCATCAGTCACGAACCAGAATTCTATGAAGATATCGTCACAGACGTCTGGAACTGTGAGTCGTGGACAACGAAAGTATTTTAATTCAGTAAAGGACGTGTCGTATGGCGACCCCAATTCAAACGAATGAACGGATTATTTTGTATGACATTATCCGAGGGTTTGCCCTCTGCGGCATTTTCCTCGTCAATATCCCGAGTATGCTCGGGAGCGACTGGATGTTCGGTCGTCCCGATTATTATGGGAGCGACTTGTTCGTCCGCACGCTCTTTGACTTGTTCGTGCAGACGAAGTTTTATACGATTTTCTCCCTTTTATTCGGGATCGGCTTTTCGATTTTCCTCGAGCGTTCTTACGCTCGTGGCGAATCGGTCAGTCGTTACATACGCCGGATTTTGATCCTCTTCTTGTTCGGTCTCGCGCACTTGGCGATTTGGTCAGGTGATATCCTCCATACGTACGCGATGTGGGGCTTATTGCTTCCCCTTTTCTATAAGTTGAGCAACCGTGCCATTCTGACGTGGGCATGGGGCTTGTTGATCGGAAGTATCCTTCTGTTGTATGGAACTTCCGCGTTGAGTGAATGGAGCATGGGTGGAAGCTATTATGGCGGCATCCCGTTCCCTGATGTATTCAATCAAGGGTTTGGTGCCTGGTTCGATTATCGATATTCCATCGAAATTTTTAACGCCTTCTCCAACTCGTTCGTTGTCGGTTTCGAGATTCTCAGTCTATTCTTATTCGGACTGTATATCGGACGTGAACGAAAACTTCTGACGTGGCGTCTAGAAAGCTTGATGCGCACGGCCATCATCTGTGCCGTCCTCGCCCTTCCATTCTTCGGCGTGATCATTTGGCATCATTATGGTGAAGGGTATGCATACTTCTGGTTAAACTTGTTCGCCGTCTTGATTTCCGGGAAGTTACTCGCCACGACTTACGTCTGTCTGTTCACGGTAGCCGTTCGTAAAGGTCTTACGTTCGCGCCTCTTCAAGCGCTCGGACGGATGGCACTCACGAATTATTTGACGCATACGCTGATCGTGTTCTTACCGGTGATCGCACTCGGTGCATACGGGGCGCTCTCTTTAACCGAAGGGTTATTCCTCAGCATCGCCATTTTGATTGCCCAGGCGTTCTTCTCGATGTGGTGGCTAAAAAATCACCGTTACGGACCGTTTGAGAAGCTATGGCGTTTAGGGACATATGGAAGACAAACAAAATCATCCTAAGATCGGACTTCATTGTCCGGTCTTTTTTTAAACAAAAACTGCAGACGAATGAACGTCTGCAGTTCCGCTCGAGGCCAAGGCTTCGGGTTTTTATTTTGTCGCCGCTTCCGTTAAGAATGGCACGATTTGCTTCTTACGTGAGACGACACCCGGAAGTGTCGCCAATCCGTTTTGGAGCGTCACGTTAAACGCTTGCTCGAAGAGTTCTGGTTTTGGTCCAACAACGATGGCTTCTGAATCGTTCGTCAAAATGTTCGTGATGGCGAATACGAACAAGTCTAAGTTTTTCGCTGCAACCGTGTTCGCGATCGCCGCTTCGACTTCCGCTTTACGGTTCAAGACATCATTCGCATCGACCGTGTTCACTTGCGCGATCTCGACACGATAGTCGCCCATCGCGAATTCTTTCGCATCGAGTGAGATGAGTTCTTCAATCGTTTTTTGGCTAAGGTCTGCACCGGCTTTGAGCATCTCAAGCCCGTATGCTTCTGCATCGACACCAGCAATCTCAGCAAGTTCTTTCGCTGCTTTGATATCCTCGTCCGTGCATGTCGGTGATTTGAAGAGAAGTGAGTCCGAGATGATGGCTGAAAGCATCAAACCGGCCATGTCCGCTGCGATTTCAACACCGTGCTCTTTATACAACTTCAACAAAATTGTCGCTGTACATCCGACTGGCTCGGCACGATAGTAGAGCGGGTCTGCCGTTTGGAAGTTCGCGATGCGGTGGTGATCGATGACTTCAAGGATCCGCACGTCTTCGATGCCGTCTGCACTTTGCTGGAACTCGTTGTGGTCGACTAAGATGACTTCTTCTGCTTCACCTTTTACGCTTTCAATCAAACGTGGTGCTTTTACGCGGAAGTGATCGAGTGCATATTGCGTTTCCCCGTTCACTTCGCCAAGACGGACCGCTTCTGCGTCCATCCCTAATTTCTTTTTCAACTCGGCATAGGCGAGCGCTGATGTGATCGTATCGGTATCTGGATTTTTATGTCCGAAGACTAGTACTGTACTCATATCTCATTCTCCTCACTAAATAGTTTTCCCTTATCCATTATAACGTCCACGGCATTTCTTTCAATTCCCCAAACAAAAAGAGCCGTTTCGGCTCTTATGATTGTTCGTCTTCATCTGTCTCCTCGAGGTCGGAATGATCTCCTTTTGAATCTTCTTCGTGGGAGATATCCGGTTGATCTCGTTTCAACTTCTCTTTTTCTTCTTGTTCACGCTTTTCTTTGTCTGACATATCGTGTCATCCTTTCGAAAATCCGACTTGTCGTAATCTGTTCCCCAAGCCAGATTTCGTCAAACGACATTTCATCAAACGTAAACAAACTGAAACGTCAGGCTTGAACGAAGACGATTTCTTCTCCGCGAAGTTCGACTTTCACGTCTTGTCCTTGGAACAACCACTCATCTTGCTCCGCCACGACGAAACGAATGCCGTCTTCTTCGGTCTCAACAGCCGCATTGTTCACGTCTTCTGTGATGACTCCCACGGAGAAACCGTGCGTCAAGTCTGTCGAGCCCCCGTATTTTGCAAACAAACGAACCGTTTGACCCGCTTCGACTTCCATTTCTTCTTTAAACCATTGGAGCGCTTCTTCTGTTACTTGAATCTTCATAACATTTCCTCCTCTCGACTACTTCTTTCATTCTAAACGTTTCAAAAGAGTCGAGCGAGGATGTTGCCTAAAGTGTCATTCCCGCTTGATAGTTGACGGTCATCCCGTGAATCTCTGGAATGGCTCCGTTCATTTCAGCGAGCGTCGTTTCAAACAGTTGACGACCAATCTGTTCATTCGGAGAAAGCATCGTCGACAGTCCGAATGCCCGACTAATCGGATGTCCGTCAAACCCTAGCATGGCGACTTCCTCAGGAATGGAGATGTTCCGTCGTTGCATCTCCCCCAAAAATCCAAGAGCGACATAATCAGACGAGAAAAAGAGCGCTCGAGGACGCTCTTTTTGAGAGAGGAACGTTTCTGCTAACCGAATACCGTCCTCACTCGTCAAATAACCGGTCCAAATCCATTGCTCACGCGCATGCGCTACTTCATCGAAATAGGCTTGCTGACGCGCAAGGGAGCTCGGACTATGGCTTCTTGACAAGATGATTCCAATCTCTTCATATCCATGCTCCTGTAGCACATGAATACCTGACACGAACGACGCATAATGGTCGACATGGATGGATGAGATCGTCTCCGGTGCGCCGACGGTTGCTACGGCAATCGGTCCGTACGCACGATACGTCTCCATTTCCTTAAAGGACATTTCGTGCGACAAGACGATCGCCCCATCGACTTCGCGATGCTTCAATAAATTGAGTGCTTGTCGCTCCTCACTCAGCTTATACTCCGTCTGCCACATGACGAGTCGGTAATCGTGCTCGAGGGCCGCTTTCGCAAGCCCGTTGACGAAGAGACCGTAATACGGATGATCCATATAAGGTAAGATGACGACGACGCGTTGTGTTTTCCCCGTCGACAACGTCAACGCCTGTTGATTTCGCAAATACCCGAGTTCTTTCATCGCCGCATGGACACGGGTCCGTTTTTCCTTCGATACATACGGATGCTCGTTCAACACGCGCGAGACCGTCGTCACCGATACGTCAGCGTGCTTCGCGATATCTCGAATGTTTGCCATTCGCCCCACCTCAACTTGTCAGTCTTTGCATATAGTGTACCCACTCTGCTTGCTGACTGTCACCTCTTTCGACGACTTGACTTCGAATCGCTTGAACGAGACGGAAGCGCTCCTCTAACGGTAAGTGAAGAAACTCTTCCTGGAAACGGGTACACAACATTTTTCCAAACGGCGTATACAACTGATTGATGACGAGTTCGTATACGATTCCACTGCACCATGTCTTCCACGTTGTCGGTTTCATATCGGTTCCCCTCCCTTTGTCTATACCGTATCTTCTGAAACGCGTTTCAGAGCAAGGTCTTTTTTGAAAAAAGTTTATTTCCGAACATTATTTATTGGTAACTTTCATTTTTCAAGTTTTTTACTCAAAACAATTGACGGGAATCAAACATTTTTGTATAGTCATCAAGTTGATAACGTTAATTTATACATTTTTCTCAATTAATGTTCGGAAATAGGCCGAAATAAGGAGTTTTATCGATGAATATTTTTCAATTGAAACAACATGGTACGAATGTTAAACAAGAAGTGACAGCCGGAATCACAACGTTCGTGACGATGGCGTACATCTCTGTCGTCAACCCGGCGATTCTATCTGACGCAGGAATCCCGTTCGCTCAAGCTTTCACAGCGACGATCATTGCCATCCTCATCGGAACAGGCTTAATGGCATTTTATGCGAACTTGCCGATTGCTGTGGCACCCGGGATGGGTCTCAACGCTTTCTTCGCTTACACGCTCGTCGCCCAAGAACAAATCGCACCATCCGCCGCACTCGGCGTCGTCTTCGTCTCGTCCGTCTTCTTTTTAATCTTGTCGCTTTCTCCGATTCGGACAAAACTGATTCAGGCGATCCCGACTTCGTTGAAACATGCGATCACGACCGGAATCGGTCTCTTCATCGCTTCGCTCGGATTGAAGTTATCGGGATTAATCGTCGCAGATGAGGCAAACTTGGTGCGTCTCGGTGACGTATCCTCACCAGAAGTGTTACTCGTACTCGGTGGTTTAATCGTCTCGGCACTTCTCTTCTCGCGCAATGTCCCCGGTTCGTTATTGATCGGGATGGTACTCACTGGAATCGTGGCTTACTTCATGGACATCTTACAAATCAACGGTGTCACGGCAATGCCGACACTTCCAGAAGGACTCATGGTCAACCCGGTAACAGCATTTAGTGATGTCATTCAATATGGATTATTCGGTGCAGTCCTCTCGTTCTTCCTCGTCACATTGTTCGATACGACAGGTACACTTGTCGGTGTCGGGAAACAAGCTGGTCTCTTAAAAGAAGACGGAACGATTGAAAATGGTCACCGTGCACTCTTTGCCGACTCACTTGCCACAATGGGTGGTTCACTCGTCGGGACGAGTCCTTCGACGGCATACATCGAGTCTGCAGCCGGTGTCGCACAAGGTGGACGTACGGGTCTCACAACGGCCGTCGTCACTGGTTTGTTCGGATTGACGCTCTTCTTCAGCCCGCTCATCGGTGCCATCTCTGGCGTTGCGGCGATCACAGCTCCTGCACTTATCATCGTCGGGGCGCTCATGTTGACGAACGTCCGTTATATCGACTGGAGCGACTTTAGCGAATACTTCCCGGCCTTCATGACGATTTTGATCATGCCGCTTTCAGGAAGTATCGAACGTGGGATCGCATTCGGGTTCATCTTGTACCCGATCTTCAAAGCGATGAACAAAGAGACGGTTCACCCGCTCATCTATTTGTTCGGCGCACTCTTCATCTTGGAAATGTTTTTCCTATAATTTAGATAAAAGACCCTCGTCATGTGACGAGGGTCTTTTTCTGTTATACGTAGCGGAATGCTGTTTTATATCAGACTACGGATGAATTATCATTCAGTGAGATGCATTATCAATTAGACAGGATTTTACAAATAAATCAGTTTTCCTCCCCATTTTCCTGTCACTTTCCTACGTATTATGAAATAATGACGGTGAAATCGCTATCATGAGAAGAAAGAAGGAATGGCTATGCCGAATGTAGCTTTATTCGTCACTTGTTTATCAGATACGTTGTTTCCATCCGTCGGACAAGCGACAGTCGAACTGCTCGAACATTTAGGGTGTGAGGTGACCTTCCCTTTTGAACAGACGTGTTGTGGGCAACCTGCTTATAACAGCGGCTATCATGAGGAAACGAAAAAAATCGCTAAACACATGATTGAAACGTTCGAACAAGCAGATGCGGAATATATTGTCGGACCATCGGGGTCATGTGTCATGATGATGCGCGACTATCCGCATTTGTTCCAAGGTGATCCGGTATGGGGTCCTCGGGCAGAGGCACATGCCGCCAAAACGTTTGAGCTGACGCAGTTCATCGTTGATGTGCTCGAAGTCACTGATGTCGGCGCCAAATTCCCCGCCAAAGCGACCTATCATGCGTCTTGTCATATGACCCGCCTTCTCGGAATTGAAGCGGCGCCTGGAAAGTTGCTAGGAAACGTTGATGGCTTGACGATGGTCCCCCTCGCGAACGTACATAACTGTTGCGGGTTCGGAGGGACGTTCTCCGTCAAGATGCCGGACGTGTCGGTGCAGATGGTGGACGAGAAAGTCGAATCGATTTTACAGTCCGGTGCAGACGTTTTGATTGGAGCGGATGCATCGTGTCTGATGAACATCGGCGGACGCCTTCATAAACAGGGACATCCGATTAAAGTGATGCATATTGCCGAAGTCTTGAACGAAGGAGTGAAACAAGCATGAGCATGGGGATTCGGTTAGAGGAGAAGTTTCAGGACCGTCGCAAGGACGGGATTGAGGATGCGTTCATGCGGCAAGCCGTCAGTTCAGCTCAAAACCGGCTACGGGATGGACGGTTGGATGCTGCGGGTGAACTCGGAGACTGGGAAGCGTTCCGTGACCACTCGGAAGAGATTCGTCAACACGTGCTCGAGCATCTCGACTATTACTTGTATCAATTGAGCGAGAATGTCTCAAAACGAGGTGGGAGCGTCTTCTTCGCAGAGACGCCAGAAGAAGCGAACCGTTACATTCGGGAAGTCGTTCGTTCGAAACAAGCCAAACATGTCGTGAAATCAAAATCGATGGTCACAGAAGAGATTGGGTTGAACGAGGCGCTCCAGGAAGAAGGATGTACCGTCGTCGAGTCCGACCTTGGGGAATGGATTTTGCAACTCGACGAAGACCCACCGTCTCATATCGTCGCCCCTGCCCTGCACAAAGACCGCAACGCTGTCCATGAGACGTTCACCGCTCACGGCTATGCCGGTTCAAACGATCCGACTGAACTCGGGCGCTATGCACGAAAAGAACTACGAAAAGACTTTTTAAAGGCAGAAGTCGGTATCACCGGCTGTAATTTTGCCATTGCGGAGAGTGGAGCCGTCGGGCTTGTGACCAATGAAGGGAACGGGCGCATGGTGACGTCACTTCCTGACACGGTCATTTCTGTCATGGGGATGGAACGGGTTGTCCCTTCTTATGAAGAGTTCGAAGTACTCGTCAATATGCTTTGTCGAAGCGCGGTCGGTCAACGCCTCACGTCATACATCACGACATTCGCCGGGACGCGCGCGGTCGGTGAAGTCGATGGTCCTGAAGAATTCCACCTCGTCATCGTCGACAATAAGCGTTCTGGCATTCTCGGTACACAGTTCCAATCGGTCCTGCAATGCATTCGTTGTGCGGCCTGTATCAACGTCTGTCCTGTCTATCGTCACATCGGCGGTCATGCGTACGGTTCAATCTATCCTGGTCCGATTGGTGCCGTCTTAGCCCCACTCCTAGATGGATACGAGAACTATAAAGAACTTCCTTATGCGTCGAGTCTTTGTGGTGCCTGTACAGAGGCATGCCCCGTGAAGATTCCGTTACACGAGCTGTTGATTGAACACCGCCGCGTCAT
The DNA here is from genome assembly GCF_037619445.1 of Exiguobacterium sp. USCH10. GTDB lineage: Bacteria > Bacillota > Bacilli > Exiguobacteriales > Exiguobacteriaceae > Exiguobacterium > Exiguobacterium aestuarii_A. Next base: position 767,898 of record NZ_JAQPZO010000001.1, read on the forward strand.
CGTTGAGGAAAAGAAACAATCACCTTTCGTGGAACGAATTGCGATGAAGGGATTTGCCGTCACAGCATCAAGTCCGTTCTTATTCGAAGCAGCGGAACATGTCGCACCGTTTGCGACATCACCGTTCGCCACATCTGGTCAGATTGAAAAAGGACTGCCGGCTTGGACGGACTCGAAAGACTTGCCACAGCCGAACAAACAGACCGTCCGAGATTGGTTCAAGAAACGAGGGAACGCCTGATGAATCCTGGTACAATCACAAACCGTGAAGACTTTTTACAACGCATCGCCAAACAGCTCGGGCGTGAGGTCGACCTCACCCCACCGAAACGCGAATACAAACATCACCCACAAGACGACGTGTTAAAAGATGCGAGCGAAGAAGAGCTACTCGAGACGTTTCGCATGGTCGCGACACGAATCCATACTGATTTGGTGGAATGCGAATCCACGCATCTCGATGATACGCTCCGCCTCTTGATTGAACGTTACGAAGGAACACGGATCCTCGCGGAAAACGATGACCGAATTTCCGCTTGGGCTCCCTCTACGAGTGAGACGTTCGCATGGTGGGATTCGACAAAGCCGGACACGAGCCGAGAGCTCGCCGCACGTGCCGACATCGGCATCACGATCGCGGATGCGGCGTTTGCGGAAAGTGCGACAATCGTCCAATACGCGAAGCCTGGTAATTCACGGACGATCAGTCTATTACCACAAGACCATATTGCGATTATCCCGAAATCTGTCCTTGTCCCACGTATGACGCAAACGGCACAACAGCTTGCCGCACTCGATCGAGATGGTCTCCATTCCCCGAACGGCGTCAATTTCATCTCCGGTCCGTCGAACTCGGCCGACATCGAGATGAACCTCATCGTCGGTGTTCATGGACCTGTCCGGGTTGCCTATGTGTTGGTGCATGATTTATAAACATAGCCCCTCCATCGATGGAGGGGCTATGTTTATCCTGATACCGTGACGCTTCCGTTTGAGCTTGTTAGCTTCACTTCAATGGATCCTTCACCGAACACGCACTCTTTCGACCGTTCTCCGAACACATTGACTTTTCCATTCCGTGACTTCGCCCGAATCGTCACATCTTTCGGACGTTCATCCACGTGCAAGTCAATCTTTCCGTTGTTTGTCTTCAAACGAATCGGTGCTTGAATCGATTGAACGAGGCAGTCAATCCGGCCGTTCGACGTCTTTGCATCAATGGCTCCTGTGACGTGATCAACATCGATTCGACCGTTCGAGGAATGAATGTTGATGCGCTCTAGCTGAGAGTGCTTCGCTTCAACACGACCGTTTGAGGAATGAAGCTCCCAATCGTGACCATGACAGTCTGATGCGAGCACTTTCCCGTTCGATGTGCGAAGTTCGCCATGACGTGCTTGAATGTGATGTGCGATGATTCGCCCATTCTCGCTCTCTACGAGTAAACGTTCCGCTTGAAGATCTTGTACATCACTCGAACCGTGACGATTCTTCAATTGAATTTGATGATAGGCGTGATGAGGTAGCTCGACCCGAAGGACCGGTGCTTTTGACCCAAACCACGAAAACAAATCAGACAGACCGAAACGACGTTCGGATTCAATCCGGATTTCTAACGTGTCCCCGACGATATCCATGACTACCCCATGGTCGGTCTCTGTTTCAAGTGTCGCGTACGCATATCCATCTTGTGATGGTGTCACGAACACCTGCGCATGTTGAACTTGAATGAGGACGCTTTGGAAAGCGACGGTCGAACTTTTGACAACTGCAGGCGGTCGTGTCGACTCCGCTACTTCAAAATCGACAGAAGCAAGTAGTTCCGATGCGAGCACGCTCGGTTCCCCTAACTCGCGCGCCATCTCTTCATCACTTCTTCCTTCTAATCGACCGCTCGTGAAGTACTCAGACACATCTCGTAAAATATCGAGGCGATCTTTCACCTTCACGTTCATCAATAATTGCTCAAGCTCTGACAAGTACTGTTCTTCATTCATCTGTCGTCTCCCCCTCGGATTAAGTCATTGACGCCGTTCGTGAATACATTCCATTCCGTTCGTAACTCAGCCAAATGTGTAAGCCCTTGTTCCGTGATCTGATAGTACTTCCGCGGCGGCCCTTCTCCGGACTCCATTAAATACGTTGTGAAATAGCCCTCTGTCGTCAAGCGACGCAACAACGGATAGACGGCACCTTCTGAAATGGCTACTTTGGCCGAAATCGCTTGGACGAGTTCATAGCCGTAGCGGTCTTGTTCCGCTACAAGCGCCAGCACACAAAGATTGAGTACGCCCTTCTTGAATTGAGGATTCATGATCCCACCCCCTACTATACATAGAACAATAGCACATCAATCACTACTATTCAATAAACAATAGTATTCATTCCCCTGATTTCTTAATATCTAGCTTCTGAAGAGGTGAATCTGTACAATAAAAGAACGACACTCGTAGGATATTTGTCACAGTCGGAATGTTCATCATTCTAGGAAGGAACGGTCTTTATGAAGTCATGGATTGACCAGCGGATCGGAAGACAATTTTTATTCGTCTTCTATTTATTCATCGGACTGATCCTCCTCACATCACTTGCCGTATATGTGTATACGGAAAACCAAATCGAACAGACGACGTCATCGCTCGAGAACATCAGTGAACGGCGCACGAATGCGACCGAATTGTTCGAGACATGGCAGTCGATGCAATATGAAATGCGCGGCTACGTACTCCTCGGAGACGATGCGATGCTAGAGCGCGTACAAGATAAACAAGTTTTGATTGACGAACAGACGACTTGGTTCGAACAGAACGCCGTAACCGATAAGGAAAAAACGTATGCGAGCGATGCCCGTACACTGTTTGTTGCTTATCAAGAACGCGTCATGCCGAGCCTTGAACGTTATGTAGAAGGAAAGCGGAACGGAAGTGTGACCGAACCCTTTTTAAAAATGCCAACGCTCGGGAAGGTAAACCCTCAAAAAGAGCCGCCGGCAGACCGTAAATTTAAAATCAACTCGAAAAGTGCCGCAGATATGAGCGCGAGCATCGTCGATATGGAGAGCGTCTTCACGGAATATCGGAACTCACTGAACGCAGAAGAGGATGCGCTCCGTGCTCAACTTGCGACACATACGAAATGGGCACAAGCTCTCTGGCTCCTCTCCTTGCTCGGAGTCCTATTCATTCTCTTCATCGTCGCTCGCCCTTACGTCAGACGCTTAACGGGTCAACTTCAGGAATTGATTGAAAACAGCAAGCGCCTTGCCGGAGAGAAGCAACCGGTCACGCCGGTCACCGTTCAATCTAAAAACGAAGTCGGTCAACTGACGACCTCATTCCGTCAGATGGCTTCGTCACTCACGACGCAGCGCCATCGAATCGAAGAAGAGCGTGAGAAGACAGCGCGTCTCCTTCACTCCATCCGCGATGCCGTCATCTATGTCGAGCACGCAACAAGCGAAAAAGTGGCCAACCAAGCACTCTTCGTCTTGTTTAACCAACCGATCACAAAGCGAAATGAAGTCGACTTATACAGTTTAGACGCCAGTCTCGAAGAACTTGGACTGCAGGTCGACCAAAAGGATGACTTTTTCGCGTTCATGGAGCGGTCGTTTGACGGACAGTGTAAAGAAGAGAGCGTCACGTTCTCGATGAATCAGGAAGAACGCTTCATTCAAATGTATGCGGAGAAGATTTACTTGAGAGGAACACGCCACGGGACGATGCTCGTCTTCCGTGATGTCACGCATGAGACTGAGGTCGACCGTTTGAAAACCGAACTCGTTTCGACTGTCTCCCATGAACTTCGTACCCCACTCACGAGTATCATCGGATTCACTGAGCTTCTCCGTTTCCGAAAACTTTCAGCCGAACGTTCCGAAAAATATTTAGGGATGATTCATCAAGAGACATTGCGTCTCGAAGATTTGATTTCCAACTTGCTCGATGTTCAACGGATGGAATCAGGACAACAGACGTACCATAACGAATCGGAGCGCCTGTCCGACATCCTGAAACAGGCCATCGCGGTGCATCAAGGAGCAAGCCAACATCATCAAATTTCGTTTGATTGTCAGGAAGATCTTTATGTATATGGAGACCGAACGCGACTTAATCAACTCTTCATGAATCTACTCCATAATGCTGTGAAGTATTCTCCTCATGGTGGAGACATCCATGTCCGTGTCGCATGTGAGCGACCGGATTGGATCGATATTTCGATTGAAGACCATGGAATCGGGATTCCTCAAACCGCACTGTCGAAGTTGTTTGACAAGTTTTATCGTGTCGACAATTCCGCCAGTCGCAAAATCGGAGGCACCGGCCTTGGTCTCGCGATTTGCAAAGAAATCGTAGAAGGTCATGGTGGCACAATCCATGCTACATCGAATATCGGTAAAGGTTCCATTTTCACCGTTAGTCTTCCAAAAATGGATGTATCGAATCAAATGAGTAGCTAAACAACAAGAGGGTGCGATAGCGCACCCTCTTGTTTACTGTACTTTATTCTCTGGACCGAATGATGGATAAAGTGATAGTCCACCATCCGCAAAAATCGTTGTCCCTGTAACATATGACGATTCATCCGACGCGAGCCATGCGGCAACGGCAGCGATTTGTTCCGGTTTCCCGATGACGTGAGATGGGATGAGTGCCTCTAACCCTTTCTTCTCTTCTGGGTCGCTCATCGTCTCTTCGTTGATTGGTGTATCGATTGCCCCTGGTGCGATCGCATTCACACGAATGTGATTCGGTGCATATTCGAGAGCGACTGATTTCGTAAACATTTTTACGCCGCCCTTACTTGCTGCGTAATGTGTATAACCAGGACGTGGAATGACTTCGTGAACAGAAGACATGTTGATGATATTGCCTTCAATTTTGTTCTCAACGAAGTACTTCAAGGCAGCACGGACACCAAGGAACGTTCCGTTCAAGTTGACGTCGATAATCTTCTTCCAATTGTCGAATTCCATCTCATGTGTTTTCGCCTCGACTTGAACGCCGGCGTTATTCACGAAAATATCCATTTTCCCGAACTCAGCAATGGCTTTTTCAATCATCTTCTCCGCGAGTCCTTCTTCCGAGACGTCCCCTTTTACGGCGACGGCTTTCCCACCACCTGCCTCGATGCCACGGATGACTTCTTCCATCTCTTTTTCACTACTACGATAGTTCAGGACGACATTCATCCCTTCTTTCGCATAACGCTCACCGATTGCTCGACCGAGACCTTTCGAGCTTCCCGTGATGACCGCGACTTTTCCTTTTAATTCTGGATAGTTTGCCATGTGAACTCCTCCTTCATCTTCTCGTTTTTACTTCCCACATTCCCCTCCTCATCAAACATGATTGGCTGCATTTTGAATATTTGAAACAAATCAACTATACTGAAACAAACTATTCGTTTTCAGGAACTGCCTGAAAGACGTTTGATCTTATACTCAATGGAGGTGACTCCCCGATTTTTGGGGGAATTGTTGGACAGTCCCATGTTACTCAGCTTACTCATCGTTGCGCTCTTAATCTTTTTGACTGCCTTTTTCGTGGCAGCCGAATTTTCAATTGTGAAAGTGCGTGGCGCTCGACTCGACCAGCTCGTGCTTGAAGGAAACAAGAAAGCGATCAGCGCAAAAAAAGTCATCGAGAATATCGACGACTCCCTTTCTGCATCTCAGTTCGGGATTACACTTTCTGCACTCGGACTCGGCTGGATTGGTGCCGACCAAATCGAAACATATATCCACACATGGGTCGACCAGTTGAACTTATCGCAATCTCTTGTGACATTCTTGTCGTTCCTGATCGCATTCTTACTCATCGCGTTCCTGCATGTCGTCATTGGAGAACTTGTGCCGAAAACACTTGCGGTCCATGAAGCCGAAAAGTTGACGCTCCTTGTCGCACGTCCGCTCTATGTGTTCACGAAAATCTTCTACCCGTTCATTCGTGCCTTGAACAGCATGGCACGTCTCACCCTCCGCTTATTCGGGGTGCAGACAACGGCTCAGGAGACGGCACACTCAGAAGAAGAGCTGAAAATCATCATGACGGAAAGTTTCCGCAGTGGTGAAATCAACGAAAACGAGTTGGCATATGTACAAAACATCTTCTCGTTTGACGAACGAATCGCCAAGGATGCCATGGTTCCACGTATGAACATGGTCACAATCGATGAAGAAGATACGATTGAAGAAATCATTTCAGTTGTCGAAGAGCACCAGTATACGCGTTATCCGGTCACACGAGATGGCGACCGTGACGACGTGCTCGGATTTGTGAATGCAAAACAACTCTTCACTGCTCAACTTTCGAAAAATGACGCACCGTTCGAGTCGTTCATTCATCAATTGCCACTCGTCACCGAGTTCACGCCGCTTCAAGAAGCGATGGTGAAGATGCAAAACGCGCAGACGATGATGTGTTTAGTCATCGATGAGTACGGGGGTACTGCCGGCCTCTTAACGATTGAAGACATCCTAGAAGAAATCGTTGGTGAGATTCGCGACGAGTTCGACCGAGATGAACAAGCAGAAATTACAGAAATTGCGCCGAAACATTACCGTCTCTCTGGACTTGTGTTAACACAAGAACTCGAGGAACGGTTCGGGATCGAAATCGAAGATGATGTCGATACAGTTGGCGGATTTGTCTTATCGCAAAAAGCGAATGCTCGGACGGGCGAACGCTTCCTCTTACCTGGCGACCATGAATTGATTGTCAGTGAAGTCGATAACCACCGAATCGTCTTTGTCGACCTGATTTTAGCTTCACATGAAGAGGAAGAGCCTCTCTCAGAATAAGGTTTCTGTCAAACCCTTCTCCTTGATTTGGAGAAGGGTTTTTCATGTGTGAACCGAACTGTCGCTATATTTTCGCCTCTTGCCGTGATATACTGCACATATGTTGCTTATTTGAGTGTCACGCACTCAATGACACAACATCACCGAAACATGGCGAGATGTTCGGTTTAAACAGAAAGAAATAGAAAGAAGGTTACGCATGGAACGCAAACTATTTTTGATTGACGGTAACTCCATGCTGGCCAGTGCTTACTATGGTGCCGCCGCGAGCCGAACAAAAAAAGGACGCGAGGTATCCAAAAACGATCGGAGTGCCGTCATCGGAATGACCGGCCTCATCCGGACGATTCTACGCAGACATCGTCCGACTCACTTTGTCGTCGTCTGGGACGTCTCACGTGAAACATTATGGCGTCGAGAACTCTACCCGGGCTATAAACGCCGCAGACGTCAAACACCGCCTGAATTAAAAGCACAGATGGAACTCATGCGCCAACTGCTTGAGGATAGTGGAATTCCACAATTCCAAGTAGAAGGTTATGAAGGGGAAGATTTAATCGCCCACATCGCACGTAAATTCAGTTGCAGTGCACCTGTGGTCATCATGACAAAAGACAAAGACTTGTTACAGCTTGTCAGTCCACGAATCACCGTTTGGTTGCAAACACAGGAGCTTCAGCAAATGCAGGCTCGCTGTGACATTCGTGATAACCGTCCGTTACCGCTCAAACGTCATTTAGAAATTCGACCAGAAGAGATTGCGGCGTTATACGAAGGGTTGAAACCGAAACAGCTGTCAGCCGTTAAAGCGTTGACGGGAGACCGTTCAGACGGAATTCCACCCGTTGCGGGACTTGACGAAAACCAATCGGTCCAATTGATCAAACGATTCGGTTCGCTCGATAAGCTGTATTCTGCCTTGAGTATCAAAGGTGATAAGCGACAACAAGTAAATGAAACGATCGCGGCACTGACGTCAGAGGAGGTGCCCCGTAACTTGAGACGAACACGCAAAAAAGCAGAGCGCAACATGGAGCTCGTTCGTCTTGATGTCACGGTGCCGGCACTTGACCATTTGAAGTTGGCTCATCTCGAGCTCAGCCTCAACCCGAAGCGAGTCGAGCAAGCGTATCAAAAACGCGGACTTCGTCTCTCCTTCAATGCAGGTCAGAAGAAAACATCCGCACGTTAAAAAGAACGGCCGCTCATGCGCCCGTTCTTTTTATATGCACAGTAATTCCATCTTCATCCGTCAACGTCCATTCAGACGATGTTCCACCTAACGCCTGGTTTGTCTCTTCGTTGACAAGAAGTGTCCACGCTTCGAGTCCGGCTTCGACCCCTAGAGCTTCACTCGGACGTGCCCACACGTTCGTGCCGATGTGATGATGATACCCGTCTGCCGCTAAGAACAGTGCCCCCGGATAAGAATCCGTCGTAACAGAAAATCCGAGTCGGTCATGGTAGAAGCGTTTCGCTGCTTCGATTGACCGGACTTTAAAGTGCACATGTCCCATCGTCGTGCCAATCGGTAACCCTGCGAATGGTCGATTCACTGCAGCTTGAAGCATCGATTCATAGTCGACCGGTTCAGTCGCCATCTTCACATGCCCGTTCGTTTCATAGCTCCATTGTTCTTTCGGACGATCGGCATATAGCTCGATCCCGTTCCCTTCTGGGTCACTCAAGTAGAACGCTTCACTCACTAAATGGTCGCCTTGTCCGACTTCGATGCGTTGTTCGATGAGGTGCGCCAAGATGCTTCCTAACTCTACACGATCTGGCAATAAAATCGCTAAATGAAACAACCCTGCCGCCCGCGGATTCGTCTTCGCCTGTGGAACATGGTGCAAGATGACGAGCGGACGCTCTTTCGTACCAAGCGTGGCAAGCTCTTCGGTTTCTTCAAGGACACTCATCCCAATCACGTCTACATAAAATTGTTTCATCTGTTCGATGTCACGGACGCGTAGCGTCACCGGTCCTAGTTCAATATTTTCGATTTTCATATACAATCACCTCACCTTCACTATACCCGCTCGGTTCACATTGCAGAAGTAGGCACAAAAAGGTGGTATAGTTACTTCAACGATACTAATGGAAAGGAAGAACGATGTGACCAAGATAACAAGCTGCGAAGTCGATACGGCACTCGAACTGATTACAGGAAAATGGAAGCACTCCATCCTCCTCGTCCTGATCAATGGGGATACGTTACGTTTCAGTGAGTTGAAACGAGCGTTACCAAAGATCAGCCAAAAGATATTGACCGCGCAACTCCGCGACTTAGAAGAACAAGATATCGTCATCCGAACCGTCTATCCAGAAGTCCCTCCCCGTGTCGATTATCGCTTAAGCGAGTATGGGAAAACACTGATCCCGATTCTCGAAGCGATGAACGAATGGGGAATGCGTCACGCCGAACGGATGCGCTCCAACTAGTTGTCCACATGTGGATAACCGCTTTAACCGATTTCATTTATCACTTATCCACAGGAGGTCGTCATGATTCGTTATCCACAGTTCACCGGTCATCAAATCGGTGTCACTGCTCCCTCATCAGGTATACCAACAGAATTACACCATTTATTGCATCAAGCGGAACATAAGTTTTCCAATCGAGGGTTCACGTTGCAATTCACCCCGAATGCGTGGAAACAACGATTTGGAAAATCTGCGCCAGCTCGGGTGCGTGCACATGAACTGACATCCCTACTTCAAGATGACAATGTCGACTTGATTATTCCGCCCTGGGGTGGGGAGCTCTTAATGGAGATCCTCGATCAAATTGATTGGCAATCCTTACCCGCGAAATGGATGCTCGGTTATTCGGATACGAGTTTGTTACTCTTCGTCTATACATTAAAAACCGGAATCGCCTCGGCCCATGGTCCGAACCTGGTCGATTGCTCGGCGGATGTCTTGACGTGCTCTTACATACAATCGGGACACCGTATGGAGACGTTAAGACGTTCCAACACGAGCACCTGAATGATGAACCGATTCTTTGGTATTTTGAGAACGCCGAGATGAACGTTCCGGCATTAAAAAGGACCCTTCTTCAAATGAAGTGGGCCGGTTGGTTCAATCATACGTCTGGTATTCTGTTCGGACGAAGTGATGCACCATCTGTACATCAAGACTATACGGTCGAGATGATATATGAGGAGCTTCACCACATGCTAGAGGTTCCAATCTTTTACGATATCGATTGTGGACACGTTCCGCCTCAAATGACGCTCGTCAATGGCGCCCACGCCTCTGTCCAAGTCGAGCATGGTCAGGGTACATTGATTCAAACGTTCAAGGGCTGATGCGTCAGCCCTTGATTTGTTGTAGTAATAATTCTAGACGTTTGCGAAACAGACCTTGTGGGAATTCTGCTACTTTTTCTTTAATGACCGGTACCCAGTCGTCTCCGCATCCGTTGAGTGTTCCCCTTAATAACCCCTCGTAGTAAATTGCGATATCGACTAAACTATGTGTTTTCCACTCGTCTCGATTTTCCCATAGTGCCAATAAACACTCTCTTCCTTTTTCCGATTCCCCTCGAAAAGCGTAGTACACACCTTTCGCCATCGAAATCGCTGCAATAAATGGTTCGACATCTGTCGTGAGAGATTCCATCAATTTGATGTTCTTTCCTAATAGTTTGACATGTCGATATTCCATCGCATAGAGCGCTTCAGAAAGTGCCACTTTGATTTCAGCCAAACGATCTTCCGTGAATTGAATATATTGCTTCGCCTTTTGTAACGACTCATGAATTTTCTTCTCATCGTTCAAATAGAGCGCGCAAATCGAAATGGTGCGATACACGTCGTCCGCACGGTAGTAGATTCTTGTCCGTTTCATATACTCGAGCACGTCTTCAAGCTGTTGAATCGAATCGTCCAAATCCTCATCACAAAGAAGGTTTTTAAAGACAATCAACATGACATACTCAGTTCTCGTTTTCGTTTTCATGTATTTCGCATCAAGAAGTTCGATCGCATCAATCCGTTCAAGCGATTCTTCATATCGATTCCACATCAATAAATAATAAGCCTGGCTGATTCGTCCCATTGCCAATTCATCAGATTCACCGAGCTTCTCAAAAATTTCAATGGCACGGTCGTAGTAGGTCAATACCTTCTCACTTTCTCCTTCTTGAAAGTACGTATCCCCATACAACATGTATGCTTTACCTTGCCACACGGAGTTCATTTCTTCTTTTAAGTATGGGGAAAGCATCTGTCGTATTTCTTGATCTGAACGCGAAATGATTGTCAATTCTTCATATTCTAACTGTTCGACCAACGTCTGTAGTTCAGCTTCTTTCGGGTCAGTCAATAACTGTTGCATCGAGACATCTAACCGACTTGCGAGTTCTCGTAAGCTACGCATCGATGCTTCCGCTTTCCCATTTTCAATCATACTGAGCATCGATTTCGTGACAATTCCTTCCGCCAACTGCGTTTGGGTCATTTTTTTCTGTTTTCGTAACTCTTTAATTCGTTCACCAATCATATGCCACCTCTATAAGTTAAATTATATTGAACTTTATGTTTACATTTCACTCGATTACCTTTATGATAATGTTAAATCACATTTAACTAATTTGCAAAGGAGTGTTCTCTATGAAATTCTTTTCTTCCAATTTATCGATTTTATTACTCGGTAAATTCATGTCACTGTTCGCATCCAACTTATTTACGTTCGTAGCAGGATTAACGGTGTTGACGACGACTGGATCTGGATTACAATTCGCATTTGTTTTACTGGCAGGCACATTGCCACGCGTTCTTTTGTCACCATTTGCCGGCGCTTATGCGGACAAACTTGACCGAAAACGAGTCATCATCAAGATGGAGTCTTTGAATGGAGGACTGTTTTTACTCGCAGGGATTGCAAGTTTGCTTTGGACGTTCGAAGCACCTGCCTTTTATGTCATCACATTCTTCCTATCCATCGTCTCTACCTTCTTATCGGTCACGCTATCGAGTTCGATCCCACTTCTATTCGAAGAGGAAGAGCTTCAACGTGCCAACTCCCTCATTCAGAGCATCATCTCCATCTCAAGTATCGGCACTCCGCTTCTTGCCGGAGCACTGTTTAAACTCATACCGATTTCAGCTTTTTTATTCAGTTCAGCCCTATTCTTCATGATTGCCGCCTTGCTTGCTTCTCGACTCACATTTCATCAGAAAGAGATTGCTCCAACCGAACAATCCACCTGGGAAGATGTACGGTCTGGTCTCTCTTATTTGAAGCAGCAACGAGTTTTATGGACAGTCGCCGTTCTAGCTGCCTTCTTGAACTTCTTTTTCGTCGCGACAGAAGTGTTGTTCCCGATAGCCGCTTTACAAGAGGTCGGCGTGTCTCCGTTTCAGTTTGGACTACTTGAAAGCATGGTTGCCATTGGATTCTTAATCGCTTCTTTACTTCACGCCTTGCCACTATTCAAAATCAAACATCGCCTGTCGACCATGCGATCTGCACTGACCATACTCAGTGTTCTATTTGTCGGCCCTGCCATTCCATTATATTTGAACTTCAACGTCCTCACTTCGATTTTCTTTTTCGCAATGTTCGCCTTATTGAGTGGTTTCTTTATCGTACGTGTCAACGTTCCGATTCAATTGCTTTTACAAACGAATACGGATCCGAATTATTTAGGTCGCGTGATCGGGGTACTCGAGTCACTTGCGATGGGTATCACGCCAATCGGTTTTATTCTATTCGGGGTATTGAGTGATCTTGTACCAGTCGCACATCTATACACTGCATGTATGATTGGCCTACTCCTATGTACCTTCACGCTCACATATCGGATTCGCCATGACATCCAAGCGGAACGAGCAGCTCAGTCAATTGAACAAGCGTCTTAACAAAAAAAGACATCGAACGAATCAGTTCGATGTCTTCTCTGTTGACGGGAGTACCCGTTTTTCTAATAAAAATGGTCCGAATGGGATGACGGATGCCATGACGGCAAGCGTCAGCACTTTGAAGCCCCAACGGAAGCGCCACGCCATGTACATGGCCGCAAGTACGTAGGCCACAAACAAGAAACCGTGCGCTGCGCCGACGATGCTGACCGCGAGTGGAATACCCGCCATATATTTCAATGGCATCGCGATAAACAGTAACAACAAGAAGGACACACCTTCTGTGTAGCCAAGCCATTTAAAATGAGTCGTAGTCATATGCGTTCTCCTTTATCTCTGTAGGCTATATCTATCGTAGCCGAAACATGAGAGGTTTGTCACAGGAGAGTGCATAAAAGTTACGAAGCTATTTGACGATTTGGTGAACGATGCAATACTTTCGTTTCGACGAAGTTGCGAAGGAACAAACCGTCGACTCCGATTTTCCCTGCGTTATGTCCAGCAACCAAAATCAATACAGATACGATCAACATCGTTGGGTTCGTACTGACCGTTCCCGAGAGTAAGAAAGCCATGTTCATGACAAGACCGAAGAATGCCGCGCTACGTGTGAGTGCTCCGAGCAATAACCCTAACCCGACCAAAAATTCACCATAAGGAATCAGGATATCGAATAATCCAGCGTTTGGAATCGCAACGTTTTCTAAGAATGCAGCCCACCATCCTGCGACAGCTGGATGTTCTCCAGTCGCGAGTGTCACCGCGTTGTTTAAGAATCCTTCCGTTCCAAAGCCACCTGTGATTTTACCCCAACCTGCTGTTAACCAATGATAACCGAGCCATACACGTAACACCGTCAAGATTGCCGTAGCGATGTTATGATTTTGCCAAAATTTCGTGAACATGATGATTCCTCCCTTTCAAGAAGTTGAATAAATGAATAATGTGATTACATTCACAATATACCGTCTATGTTCACTATTTCACATATGTATTTTTGTTTGTTCATGATTCGTCCATATGTACGTCACACTCTATTCATATCCATCAAAAAGACGCCTACTTGAGGCGCCTTTTAGGATTTTACAAGGTCACTTCTTGAGGTGGCTGACCTTTCTTGTTCATCACACGCATCGATTCCGGCTCGATTTTGAGGATGACAAGCTTCGGATCGTCTGGTCCATCAAACCAGCCTTCGAGTTTGTCGTTCCACACTTTTTCTTTCATCGATTCATCATCTGACACAGTCGCTTTCCCTAAAATTTCTAAGTACGTGTCGCCGACCCCATCGCCATCATAACCAATCAAAATATGCGTATATGGATTCTTCTCTAATTCCTCCACCTTATCTGTATCGTTCGAGGTTGCTGTATAGAGTGTAAAATCATCATGGAAAAATGTCATGTAACGACTATGTGGCTTCACCTTATATACGGTCGCCATCGTCCCTACATTACTTGAATCTAGAATCTTTAATGCTGTTTCTTTTGCACTCATTCCGAATTCCTCCTTCATGGTTTGTCGCTCGTATACTGTTCCCTCAAACCACACGATTAAACACAAAAAAACCTGCTCGCCAATGCGAGCAGGTATCATATTCCTTAGAAAGGAAGATTAGATTTTTTCAACGTTAGAAGCTTGTGGTCCACGAGCTCCGTCTGTGATTTCGAAAGTTACTTCTTGGCCTTCTTCAAGTGTTTTGAAGCCGTCGCCTTGGATTGCTGAGAAGTGTACGAATACGTCGTCTCCGCCTTCCATTTCGATGAAGCCGTAACCTTTTTCTGAGTTAAACCATTTTACTTTACCTGTGTTCATGAATGAACCCTCCTGAAATAAACGCTATGCGTTATAGTAGTGCCTTACTAGAAAAAACTTGACCAAAAAAAATACAAGCCTCTGGATTATCTAATGAAAAATAATCCCAAGCACTTGTGAATTATGATTCCAGCTATTCTTAATTAAGCACATATTGAATATAACACGACTAGATGCTTCTGTCTAGTAAATACTTCTGATTGCTAAAAAACAAGGCGAAACGGGTACATGCTAGAGAAGATGATGCTAGGAGGATTTATTATGAAAAATGCAAAGGACCCGCAATCAATCGCTTCGATGATTGCCTCATATTCTGATTGGTCGGAAGAAGACCTCATCCAGCGAACACTCGAATGGCACCGCTCCACGCGCGAGACATCTTACTCAGAGCAGCAACAATCCATCCCTTGCCGAATTCCAATGACTGAGCGCATTACGCCTGTTCAAACGTCACTCCCGCTCGAACAAATGGACGGAATGGTTCGTCCTGTTTGGATGCGCCGCCTCGATGCGGAATATTTGAACCTAATGCAGGTCACAAAACAACGTGTTGATGTGACAGATTATGGCGCTGTCGGGGACGGACAAACGGATTGTACGCTCGCTTTTCGTCTCGCCCTCCGCTCCAATCGCCGTGTCTTTGTCCCGGCAGGTGTGTATATCGTTCGGGGCATTCGCCTTCCTTCGAACTGCGTGTTAGAAGGTGCCGGACAGGACGTCACCATTCTAAAACTATCGGATCGTGCGCCAAAGCATCGAAGACTGTTACGAAACGCCACCCCATTTGCGGGAAACCATCATGTCGAGGTATGTCACCTGACACTCGATTGGAACGTCGCACGATTAGGCGATGTGAAACGAACCACGAGCGGTGACACGACATCGAGTGCCTTGACGTTTGCGCATGTGACGTATGGTTGGGTGCATCATGTGACGGCTAAAAATGCCGGTCTTCATGCGTTCGACATCACGTCTCCACACTATCATTACTTAGGGGATGGACTGCGAGCCGCAAACGGCAGTCGGTATATTCATCTTGATCATCTCGAGGCGACGAACTATGGGGATGACGGAATCACGACACACCATAGCGATGCCATTTATATCACTAATTGTTATTGTCATCACCCTCATGGTCGAACACACGCCCTCGGATTCTCAAATTCGAACGGCATTGAGATTGACGATGGATCGCGGCATGTCACACTCGTGAATAACAAAAGTGAAGGATGTTTTGGCGGAATCGAAGTAAAAGCACATGGAACTTCGTCAGCAGCTCATGACGTTCATATTTTTGGACACCTTTCACTTCATGACAATCGCTCATTTAATTTCCGTCACATCGGTCATCATTTAGCAGACGATCCCGATTCGACGACAGCACGCTTTCTATCTGGTACGAATTTAGTATCCGTCGAACCAGTTAGAAGCTCGCTATATGCGAAATCCTCTCCAAGAAGTTTAGTCGTCTCGGCCTATCAGGACGTCTTCATCCATGGATTGACCGCGATCGGTGACCCAACTTACGATTATGAAAAACATCCGGCATTAGCGATTCAATACAAGTCTCGACGTGTTCAATTACATCGCATCTCCGTGCGTGGATTTACAACCTCGAGAGCTGATCTCGAACTGTTCGGGGGAGATAACCGGACCGATGAAGTGACCATCGAAAACTTACGATGCCATGAATCTGCGCCAATCGCGTTAAGAATAGGACGTCAGCTGGAGAGGATCGCACTTCATCACATCGAAGGACAGAAAAAAAGCGGAGATGTACTCATCTCCACGAAAAGTCCGATCGATGTGAAAGACATACTTGCTTACGGATTCTCGGACCGAGTGCGTTCGGACGTTTGAGCCGCCTCGACAAGTCGATCCAGTTTGTCCTCATCGAGTTCAAGCGAGCTTTCTTTCTGTTTGGCCATCATGCGGACGATCGCTTTGTCTAAAAAGCCCATTCGTTCAAAGTCATACCCACTTCCGACGACTTCGACGAAATAAGCATGTTCGCGCAACTTGTCACGATAAGCTTCTTCTAGCTCACGAATCCGCTCCGACTCTGTCGGTGTCCCAGCACACAAATATAGAGCGAGAGGATGCTCCAGCAAGTGTGCCTCATGAAGCGACAACCATTCCTTCATCTCGTCCTGGATGGTACCCATCCGAATCGAACTGCCGACGATGACGTGATCCACGGTCTCCCACATGACGTTCGGCTCTTCTACGATATTTTGGACATGAACATCTCCCGATAACCGTTCAGCGAGTAAAGACGCCACTTTTTCACTCGTCCCATATCTGGAAGAGTACGCGATTAAAGTACCCATGTCGTTCCCTCTTTTCATGTCAGACGTTACTTACACTATTCCCGAATCATGAGAAGAAGATACGTGGTCACTCAAAAAAGCTCGCCGTCTGGCGAGCTTTTCGTCACAGTTTATACACTTGTGCTTCGTAAGGACGAAGGGTGAACGGTTCAATCGGTTCCATGTTTCCGATGACGCGTTCTTTTACGTCATATGGTAAGTCACGTTGTTGTGTGTCACCTGAGAAGTTACAGAGCACGAGCCATGCCTCTCCTTCGAACGAACGTGTGAACGCATAGATTGCCTCATCTTCCGGTAACAACAGCTCATACTTTCCATAGACAACGAGCGGATTGGCTTTACGGAGCGCAATCAATTGACGGTAGTAATGGAAGAGCGAATTCGGGTCTTTTCGTGCCGCTTCCGCATTGATGTCGACATAGTTCGGGTTGACCCCAATCCATGGTGTCCCTGTCGTGAAGCCACCATGTGCTTCGTCCGACCACTGTACCGGCGTTCGTGAATTGTCACGTCCTCGCTCATGAATTCCGCGGAAAATCTCATCGTGCGTCAACAACCCTTTTGATGTGTAGTCACGGTAGGCGTTCAACGTTTCGATATCTCGGTACTGATCAATCGAATCAAACGCGACGTTTGTCATCCCGAACTCTTCCCCTTGATAAATGTAAGGTGTCCCTTTCAATAGATGAAGAAGTGTCGCAAGCATCTTCCCGGAACGGACGCGATATTCTGGAGAGTCGTTCCCGAAGCGCGAGATGGCACGGGGCTGATCATGATTACTCCAATACAGGCTGTTCCACCCTTCTTCTTCTAGTCCTTCTTGCCAACGCGAGAAGATCGTCTTCAACTCTGTGAGTTTCCAGTCCGTCGGATTCCATTTTCCGAAGCTGCCGTTCCCGACATCTACATGCTCAAAATGAAAGACCATGTTCAGTTCGTTACGGTCTTCCCCTGTATACAATTTCGCTTCTTCCACACTGACCCCTGGCATCTCACCGACCGTGATCGTGTCGTACTTCGATAAGACTTCTTGATTCATCTCTTGCATGAATTCATGGATACGTGGCCCGTTAAAGAAGAATGGCGTGCCGTCACCGTAACCTGTTCCTTGCGTTTGACCATTCGGATAACTCGGGTCTTTCGAGATCATATTGATCACGTCCATCCGGAACCCATCGACCCCTTTATCGAGCCAATACGTCATGAGATCGTACACTTCACGACGAAGCGTCTCGCTTTCCCAGTTCAAATCCGGTTGTTTCTTACTGAATAGGTGAAGGTAGTACTCATCGCTCGCTTCGTCATACTGCCAAGCGCTGCCGCCGAAGAAAGCTCCCCAGTTCGTCGGTGGCTGACCGTCTTTTCCTTTTTTCCAAATATAATAGTCACGATATGGACTCTCTTTTGAAGAGCGTGACTCCATGAACCACTGGTGTTCGTCAGAAGAGTGGTTGACGACGAGATCCATCATGATTTTAATCCCGTGACGGTGTGCTTCCTCAAGCATCGCATCAAAGTCGTCCATCGTACCGAACTCGTCCATGATGGCACGATAATCACGAATGTCGTATCCATTGTCGTCGTTCGGTGAATCGTATACCGGCGAGAGCCAGATGACATCGATCCCGAGTTCTGCCAAGTAAGACATCTTCTCCGTGATCCCTTGGATATCACCAATCCCATCACCATTCGAATCATTGAAGCTCCGCGGATAAATTTGATACACGACTGCTTCTTTCCACCATTGTTTCATGTTACGTCCTCCTTGAAGTTCATTTCCGTTTCAACGCTTTCATCGTACTGTCTTCAAGGATTCATGACCATCCATGATATGATTAGGATATGTACAATTTTGCTATAAAATGAGGAGACTATTATGGAAATCGGCTTTTGTGGCTATTCGTATCATACAACGACCTACACTTTTCCATTCGCTAACGTACTCGATACGTATCTGATTCGCTTACAGACAGAGGGGACGGCTCGGATTGTGGTCAATGGGGAAATGATGATTACACGACCTGGTGACGTATTGATTGTCCGTCCGGGTGACTTCTATGAAATGCATGTCGATACACCTGCGAGCGGAGACTATCATATCTTTTGCTCCGGACATGCGATGGATACATGGTGGCATGCGACTCCACGGGAGCGAATGTATGCCATCACCATCGATTCCCGCCTACTCTCGCTATGGCAACACATTACAGAGGAAGTGCGCCGTCCACCATCTGAACAAAGTGCCGTACTAATTGAAACTCTCGTCAAAGCGCTTCTACTCATGCTTGATCGTTCGATTCAAGATATGCATTCCCAGGCGCGACCTCCAGTCGTCTCTCGTATGATGCGCTTTATCGAATCGCACGTCACCAATGACTTTAAAGTGGCAGACGTCGCCGCAGCGGTCGGACTCAGCGTTTCCCGGACCGTTCATCTCTTTAAAGAAGAGACCGGGATGACGATCATCGAATATGCACAATCGATTCGGTTGCAGCTTGCCGAAGAGCAAATGCGCTATACAAAACATTCGTTAGAAACGATTGCGGAACTGTCTGGATTTCGAAGTTATCCATATTTCCACAGAATTTTTAAACGTAAATATGGCGTAGCACCAGGGGTTTATCGCACTCTTCAACAAAAAAACGAAAAAAAAATAAAAAAAGAGTGATCCATTTTTTGAGCCGATCCGTTAGATGGGTGTAAATAATGACAACAACACTCACTTACGAAAAGGAGCGATTACACATGAAGAAGAAGACGTTAAACAAAATCGTAGCACCGGCACTAGCCTTAGGACTACTCGTACCGGTCAACGCACAGGCAGCGGATCACACACCGACAGCAAGTACACCAGCAGGTGACCTTCGCGCCACACTCGATCAACTCTTATCTGAGCACTACGTATTAGCCGTCACATCGATGATGAAAGGATACGACGAGGCAGCAGATGCTGAGGTCGCGGATCAAGCACTCGATCAAAATGCGCTCGACATGACACCAGCTATCGCTTCAATCTACGGTGAAGAAGGTGCTGCACAATTTGAAGACATCTTCCGTGGCCATAACGACTATTCAGATGATTTCGTAGAAGCTGCAAAATCAGACAACCAAGAACTACGCATGGAAGCTGAAGCTGAAGTTGATGAGTTCGTAGAAGAATTCTCAACATTCCTCGATGCAGCGACAGAAGGTAACTTACCGAAAGAAGCTGCAGCAGATGCACTTGAACTTCATGAAGACCAAGTCCTCTCTGTATTTGATAACTATGTCGAAGGAGATTACGAAGAAGCTTACATGACGTTCCGTGAAGGCTACAAGCACATGTTCAACATCAGTAAAGCCCTCTCAGGCGCAATCGTCACACAAATGCCTGACAAATTCACGACTGGAGCAGACACACCAGCTGTTGAACTCCGCTCAACATTGAACAGTCTTGCAGGTGAGCACTTCGCCCTCGCTGCAATCGGTATGCAAAAAGGATATGACCAAGCAGAGGACTATGACTATGTAACATGGGCAGAAGACCAGAATACACTCGACTTCAAAGCGGCCATCGCATCTGTATACGGTGACGAAGGTGCTGCACAGTTCGAAAAAGTTTGGAACTCAGATCACATCACAGCACAAGGTGATATCGTAGCTGCTACACTTGAAGGTGACGAAGCGAAGATTGAAGAAGCACGTATGCGCCTCGACCAATTCGCTGTCGACTTCAGCACATTCCTCGATGCAGCAACAGAAGGTAACTTACCACAAGCTGCTGGTGAAGAAGCCATCAAACAGCATGAGACACTCGTACTCGACACATTCGATCAATACGTCGCAGGCGATGCAGAAGCTGCTTGGATGTCATTCCGTGAAGGATATGCGTTCATGTTCGGTGTTGGTGAAACACTCGGTAACGCAATCGTGACACAAATGCCTGACAAGTTCGCAGAAACAACGATGCCTGAAGAGATGCCTGAAACAGGTCTCGGTGGTGCACAAGAACAATCAATGAACACGCTCTACGCTGGATTAGCTGTACTTGGCGGAATCTTACTCGCCTTCGTAACGCTTCGCAAACGTAAAGTGTCTGAACAATAATCAATAAGGAGGGAGCCCCATGAACAAGCGCCATTTGTTTCTGGCGCTCTCTCTCTTTTGTTTTAGCTTCTGGACGTGGACGAGCGCCCAAGAATCGTCGTCACCACCTGTAGAAGAAAAACAAATAGAGGAGAGCCCGGATTTAACGGCTGAATTCTCACTTCTACAGGAAGAGGTGAAGAAGTTACGATTAGCGGAAGAAGAAGAAAACGCTAAGGCCGTCACCCCCGTTCAAATCCAAATTCCGAAAATCGATGTCGATACCGCTATCGAGCAAGTCGGGGTACTGGAAAACGGACAGATGGGTGTTCCGGAAGATGAAAATCAGGTCGGGTGGTTCGAACCTGGTGTCACACCAGGAAGTAAAGGAAACGCCGTGATCGCCGGTCACGTCGACAGCAAGACCGGTCCGGCCGTCTTTTATCAACTCGATCAACTTAAAGAAGGCGATGACGTTCTGATTCAAGACGAAGCCGGAAACACACTTCGGTTCCGCGTCACAAAAACAGAACGCTATGATACGAAAACCGCGCCAATCGAAGAGATTTTCGGTGCCACATCAAATCGCAATTTAAATTTGATCACCTGTTCGGGTACGTTCGGGGACGGGGGCTACGATGAACGATTCGTCGTGTATACAGAGCTAGTGGATACCGAGCTGAACGAAACTGTCGATCTCGAGATCCCAACGGCAGTCGAGCGACAAGGAAACTTGTTAACCTGGCACGCCGTGCGTCAAGAGAGCGTGATCGGATATCGCATCTATGAAGTCGTCGACGGAAAAGCTACTCATATCGAAAGCGTCCCATCCCATGCAAGAAAGAGTATCGAAGTCGCAAGTAAAACAGGTGTTTCTTATTATGTGACTGCGATTGACCAACTTGGAAATGAGTCGAAGCCTTCCGAGATGACCAAATGACAAAAGACCCCTTACTCACTTTTAATGTGTGAATAAGGGGTCTTCTCTATTATACGAAGCAAGGAATCTGCGGGTTGAACGTCTTGTTGTTCTCCGTCATGACTTGCTTTTTAATTTTGCCTTCTCCGAGGTAGACGATGCGGTCAGCGAGTGCCTCTGCATCTTCCTCGTCGTGTGTCACGAAGATCGTCGTCGTACCTGTCTGCTTCAAGAGACGGCGCAAATCGTCACGAATCCGATGTTGAAGTGACGTGTCGAGGTTACTGAACGGTTCGTCTAGAATCAACAGTGCTGGTTTCGGTGCGAGTGCACGCGCGAGCGCGACACGCTGTTGTTGTCCCCCACTGAGTTCGTACGGGTAGCGGTGGCGGAACTCCGTCAAGTTGACGAGCGCGAGCATTTCTTCGACACGCGCATTCCGTTCCTTCCGGCTTAGTTTATGAAGACCGAACCGAATGTTCTTTTCAACGGTCATGTGTGGGAAGAGTGCGTAGTCTTGGAAGACCATCCCGACGCCACGATCTTCTGGCGGCATGAACTGACAATCGTCGCAACAGACGCAGTCGTTCACGACGACGACGCCCTGATTCGGCATCTCGAGCCCTGCGATCAATCGGAGAATCGTACTTTTCCCAGAACCGCTGTCCCCAAGAAGCGAGACAATTTCGCCTTTTGTGATCGAAATCGAGAATCCTTTGATGGTTTCTTCATGTGCACCTTTATAGCTAAAATGTAAATCGTTGATTTGAACGAACATTAGTCGGCCTCCTTATCAAGCACCTTGTGGGAAACGAATATCAACAGTCCACTCATGAGGACGATGACGATGGAAGCGAGTGCCGCTTCGTGAATCTTCTCATCACTCACGTATTTGAACGCCTGAGTCGCAAGCGTCGAAAAGTTAAATGGTTGTAAAAAGAGCGTCAACGGCAACTCTTTCATAATATCAATAAAGACGAGGATAAATGCGCTCATGATGGCGCCTTTGATCATCGGGATATCCACGCGGAAGAAAGTCTGGACCGTGTTCCAACCAAGCATGCGAGATGCTTCCGTGAACGATTTCCCGACCTTCTCGAACCCGCTCTCAATCGAGTTATAGCCGATGGCGAGGAAACGGATGACGTAGGCAAAGATAAGCATGATCAGCGTCGTCCGAAACACGAACGTCTGGCTCAAGTCGAGTGCCCTAGCCATATCGAGCACTTTGCCATCGAGCCATAAGAAGAGCGTGATGACCGCAATCGCGATGGCTGCTCCCGGAATCGAATACCCGAGCGTCGTCACTTTCGAAATCACGCGTGTCATGTTCGACGGGAACAGCCGTGTGTAGTTCGCAATGATGAGTGCGAACAACAGGATGATCACCGTCGCGATAAAGGCGACGCGCACCGTATTCCAAACGAGTTGCCAAAATTCTTCTGTGAAGACCGTATCGAACGTCAGGAACGTCCAAGCCGTCAACTGCGTGAACGGAATG
This sequence comes from Exiguobacterium sp. USCH10, assembly GCF_037619445.1. Classification (GTDB taxonomy): domain Bacteria; phylum Bacillota; class Bacilli; order Exiguobacteriales; family Exiguobacteriaceae; genus Exiguobacterium; species Exiguobacterium aestuarii_A. Next base: position 791,200 of record NZ_JAQPZO010000001.1, read on the forward strand.
ACGAATGCGATGGCAAAGACGATGGAGACATATGCGAATACCGCGTAGCGATGCCAGCCTTGAAGCGGTCTCGGTTTGAGCGGTTTCACTTTCGTCGAAGCGTAACTGAATTGCTTCCGTCCTCGCACGAGTCGCTCCATCGTCAAGATGGCGATGACGAGAATCATGAGGGTACCTGCCAGCTTCAGCGCCGACGACGTATCCTTCATCCCGAACCATGTGCTAAAAATAGCGGTACTGAACGTCTGGATCCCGAAATATTTCACGACGCCATAGTCGTTAAGTACTTCCATCAAGACGAGACTGACACCACCGATGATGGCGACTCGGGAAATCGGAATGACGACGGTGAAGAAAATATCCCACGACCCACGACCGAGGATCCGTGCGTTCTCAATCATCGAGGACGATTGGTTATGCAGGAACGCTCGTGTGATCGTATAAATGTATGGATAGAGGAACAAGGTGAAAATAAACACGGTTCCTTGAATCGACATAATATTGAAGTACGACTGATCGACAGTAATCCCAAACTGATTCCGTAGCGTTGTTTGGATCACTCCGGTGTAATTTAAAATGCCGTGATACGTATACGCCCCGATATAAGGCGGAATTGCCAGTGGCAAGATGAGTGCCCATTTAAAGAAGCGACGGAACGGAAAATCATAGACGGTCACGAACCAGGCGAGGCTCGTTCCAATCACAGTCGTCAGGAGACCAGTAGCCACCATGATGAACAACGTGTTCCGCACATAACGGGGCAACAAATACTCTTGAATATGTTGCCAGTTGTCATTGACCGGTGCGAATAATTCCACGAGCACGACAATCCCCGGCAAGACGATCAATAAAATCGCAAGAAAGCTTAGGATCGCCCATCCATTCAGTTGTCGTTTTACCGCGTGCCAGTTCATGTCGTACCGCTCCCGTTCTGTAAACAATCAATTCCTGTCCCATCATATCAGTTTCTACGCGTCTCGTGTAGCGCTTAGGGTGTATGAAACGCAAAAACCTCCGGCCTGAACTCGCGTTCAAGCCGAAGTCATCTTACTTCCAACCTACTTCGTTAAAGATGCGGATTGCTTCTTGTTGGTTTTCTCCAAGTGCAGAGAGGTTGATGTCTTGCTCTTTGAACTCGCCCCATGATTGAAGAAGCTCATTCGGCTCAACCGACTCGTTGACTGGGTATTCGTAGTTCACACTCGCAAATTTCTCTTGAGCTGACGGCTCTGACATGAACTCCATCAATTTCTGAGCATTTTCTGTGTTTTTCGATGCTTTCGTCATCGCGATACCAGAAATGTTCACGTGTGTGCCTGTTGTATCTTGGTTCGGGAAGAAGACACCGAGTTGCTCAGCGACTTTCTTTTCTTCTTCGTCTTCAGAATTCAACATGAGACCCATATAGTACGTGTTCATGATGGCGACGTCCCCTTCACCGGCGACGACTGCTTTCGCTTGGTCACGGTCGTTCCCTTGTGGATCACGTGCCATGTTATTCACTAAGCCTTTCGCCCACTCTTTCGCCTCATCGACACCGTTCACTTCGATGAATGATGCGAGAAGTGAGATGTTGTACATGTTTTCAGACGGACGCACGAGTACTTTGCCGTTCCATTGTTCTTCTGTCAATGCTTCATACGTCGACAATTCTTCTGGTTTCACGCGATCTTTCGAGTAAACGATGACACGTGCACGTTTCGTCAAACCGAACCATTCGTTGTCCGTGTCACGATATTTTGCAGGAATGTTTGACTCAAGCTCATCGCTATCGACCGCTTGGAGATGTCCCGCTTCTTTCGCCTGATACAAGTTCCCAGCATCTGCCGTAATGAAGAGGTCAGCCTCTGTGCTCTCTCCTTCAGTGTTTAAACGCTCGAGAAGTTCGTCACTCTTACCTTCCACGACGTTTACTTTGATGCCAGTCTCTTCTTCAAACTGTTTATATAATTGTTGATCGACATCGTAGTGGCGACTCGAGTAAACGTTGACGACGTTCGAATCGTCCGAGCCTTCATTTGAAGTTGTCTCATCTGTGCTTGCGCAAGCGGCAAGGAGCGATGTCGTTAGTGCTGCTGAAATTCCTAAAGCTGCATATTTTTTGTTCATCTGTCATTCCCCCACGTTCAATGATTTCTCTCTCTGGTAATGATAATTACTCTCAGTACCTATCATCACTGATAATCATTCTCACGTCAAGGGTTTTCTGCAATCGCTATCAATAAGAATGCTTAATTTGTGACAGTTTTGAGGGCATCATTTCTTGACTTCAAAAGAATACAGACGATATAGTGAAATCAAACAAACCGTCTGGTCGGTACAGAAAGGGGTGGAGATATGACAAACCGATCGAACGTCACGAAACAAAAGCTATTAGATGCGGCAACGGACATCATTATGAATCAAGGTGTGCATCAACTCACGTTAGATGAGGTCGCTAAAACAGCTGGTGTTTCAAAAGGTGGACTTCTCTATCACTACGCTTCAAAAGAGGCATTACTGACTGCAATCGTCGAACGGTTACAACAAGAGCAAAACGAGTTGTATGCCTCACTGCAACAGGAAGGTCACGGTCCAGTCGAAGCATTCGTTCGTCTGTTCGATGAAACGAATTTGCATCCCGAACGCGCTGCCATTCATATCGACGTTGAGAAAATGATCGCATTTCTCACGCTGTTTGCCGTCGATCAAGAGTATGCCGATCGATGGAAGCAAGATTTAGATACGTTCTTCGAACAGTTTCAACAAACAGCCGACCCGGTTGAAACGATGATCATTCGTTATGCACTCGAAGGCATGATGATGTCAGAACATTTTGGGGTCGGTGTTCCCCCTGCCGAACTCAAACAAGCAATCATCACCCGCTTGATTGAACGGGCCCACGCCATCGACAGCCAATCATAAAAACAACATATAGAGGAGATTAAAAACCCATGCAGAAAATCACGTCCTTCTCCGTCAACAACAAGTTCGCGGTTTGGTTGATGACGATCATTTTGACGGCCGCCGGTCTTTTCGCCGGTCTGACGATGAAGCTCGAGACGTTACCGGACATCACCACACCGACCGTCTCGGTCACAACTATTTATCCAGGAGCATCCCCTGAGCAAGTACTCGAAGAAGTCAGTACCGTTCTCGAAGAACGCCTGCAAAGTCTAAATGGTGTGGAACAAGTTCGTTCTTCATCGTTCCAAAACGCTTCGAACATCCAAATCGATTACGACTTCAGTACAGATATGGATGAAGCGGAACAGCAAGTCAAAGATGCGTTGAGTAACGTCGAATTGCCGGAGTCGGCACAAGAACCACAAGTATCGCGTCTCAGTTTCGACGCTTTCCCGGTCATCGGGGCTGCCATCTCGGATGAGAGTCTTGATTTAGCCGAATTGACGAAACTCGTCGAGGAAGAAGTCCAACCCGCTCTTGAAGGAGTGGAAGGCGCACAAACCGTCCAGATTGCCGGACAAGAGATTCGCCGCGTCGAACTTCAATTCGATCAAGAAGCGCTCGCTGAATACAATTTGACAGAAGACACGGTCAAACAATTGATTCAAGCGAATGATGCCCGTATCGCGCTCGGATTATATGAATTAGGTGACACGGAGCAAGCGGTCGTCATCGACGGCAAGTCTGAGACGCTCGAAGCGTTCCGCGACATCCAAATCCCATACTCACCAGCACAATCAACGCCGACGACACCGTCTGCCCCGACTGAATTGCCACCTGGTCAAACGCCAGACGTGCCAACAGAGGTCCCGACGGAAACACCATCGGCATTACCACCGAACGTTCCGACGACGGTTCCGACTGTCGCGTTGAGTGAACTTGCGACAATCGAGGACAAAGGAATCGAAGAATCGATTTCTCGCTCGAACGGTGAACGTTCAATCGGCGTACAAGTGACGAAAACACAAGATGCGAACACGGTCGATGTCGTCAACGCCGTCAAAGAAGTATTGAATGACTTCGAAGCAGAGTATGATACGGCGAATGTATCGATCACACTCGACCAAGGACAACCGATTGAAGAGTCGGTCGAGACGATGTTATCGAAAGCATTGCTCGGTGGCTTATTCGCCATCCTCATCATCTTAGTGTTCTTGCGTAACTTCCGATCGACAATCATCGCTGTCATCTCGATCCCGTTATCGCTTCTTATGGCACTTATTGTGTTGAAGCAATTGGATATCACACTGAACATCATGACACTCGGTGCGATGACCGTTGCGATTGGACGCGTCGTCGATGACTCCATCGTCGTCATCGAGAACATTTACCGTCGACTCACACGGTCGAACGAACCACTTCGCGGTAAAGAATTGATCATCGCGGCGACAAAAGAAGTATTCATCCCGATCGCCTCGTCAACAATCGTCACAATCGCGGTATTCTTACCGCTCGGATTTGTCACAGGATTTGTCGGTGAATTGTTCTTGCCGTTCGCATTGACTGTCGTCTTCGCCCTACTCGCTTCATTACTCGTCGCGATTACGGTCGTACCAATGATGGCCGACTCGTTCTTTAAAAACCGCGATAAGTTGAAGCCAGAAGAAGGTCCAGGAAAGCTCGCAGAATGGTATCGCGGCGTCTTGAACTGGTCACTGAACCATAAACTCGTCGTCTTCGGACTCGCGACTGCCCTATTGATTGGTAGTTTTGCCCTCGTCCCAGCGATCGGGGTCAACTTCTTGAACCAAGATTCGGAGAAGACGTTGTTCGTCACGTTCGACCCAGAACCTGGTCAAACGCTTGAAGATTCGATTGCCGCGGCTGAAGTGGCAGAAGAATACTTCATGAAAGAACAACCGAACGCAACGGACGTTCAGTTCACGGTCGGTGGAGAGAACCCGCTGAACCCAGGAAACAATAAACAAGGAATCTTTATCGTCCAGTATGACCCGGATACAGAAGATTTCGCAGATGTGAAGTTGGCTGATATCGAGAAGTTGAACGAACTCGCTTCAAACGGTGAGTGGAAAGAACAAGACTTCTCAGGTGGCGGCGCAACAAGCGGTGTGACATATAACGTCTATGCCAACTCGCTTGAAGATTTAGAAGCCATCGTACCGACTTTCATCGAAACGATTGAAAAAGAAACGGATTACGTCCGTCAGGCAACGTCAGACTTACGTGAATCGTATGTACAATATACGTTCAACGTCGACCAACAAGCCGCAGCGGAAGCTGGTGTATCTGCAGGTCAAATCGCACAAGTCATCAGCCAATTCCAGGCACCAGAAAGCCCACTTGCGAGCGTGACAGTGGATGACAAACAGTTAGACGTCGTCATCCCGAACGAGCAAGTGACGTATGATAGTGTCGATGACCTGCAAGCACAAGAAATCACGACACCGTTCGGACCACGCCCGATTTCAGACTTCATTGAAATCGAAGAAGGCACAACGCCGGACACACTCGTCGAGCGCGACGGAAAACTGCTCGCACAAGTAAGTGTTGAACTCAGCACAGATAAAGCGACAGAAGCGTCTGCTGCGATCGAAGAACGCGTATCAGAGATCGAGCTCCCGTCCGGGGTCTCGTATGATGTCGGCGGTGTAACGGAACAGATTCAAGAATCGTTCACACAGCTCGGTCTTGCGATGCTCGCCGCAATCGCCATCGTATACTTGGTTCTCGTGATCACATTCGGAGGGGCACTCACACCGTTCGTCGTGTTGTTCTCACTCCCGTATGCGATTATCGGGGGACTTGTCGCCCTCCTCATCACGGGTGAAACGATTTCGGTTTCTGCCTTGATTGGGGCACTCATGTTGATTGGGATTGTCGTCACGAACGCCATCGTCTTGATTGACCGCGTCATTCATAAAGAAGAAGCTGGTTTATCAACACGTGAAGCGTTACTTGAGGCAGCAGGCACACGCCTTCGCCCAATCTTGATGACCGCACTCGCAACAATCGGTGCACTCGCACCGCTCGCACTCGGTCTCGAGGGTGGGGCACTCATCTCGAAAGGTCTCGGAGTCACCGTGATCGGCGGACTTACAAGTTCGACGCTTCTCACGTTGCTCATCGTACCGATCGTCTATGAGTTCTTCGCACGATTCCGTAAGAAAAAACAAGCGTAAACAAAAGAGAGTTGACTTTGACAAGTCGACTCTCTTTTTTGCGCTCAATAACACTGCATGATGATTTCGGTTTCTTCAAACCGTTTGGCGCGGAGGGCCTCTTCTGGAATAAGAAAATAAAGAATTCCAACATCCCCAAATATGACATCTAATTCTTCAGTAGAATCCATCTGAAAGAGCAGGAATGGATGATCGAATCGTTCCCCATATGTTTCTTCTACTTCTTCAAACACGTCATTCTGCACTTCATTCGGATGTCCACCGATTGCGTGGAGTTCTTCTTGTTCGAATTGTTCGACAAGCGTCTCGTACAGGTCGTCACCGAGCAAGTCGTACAAATCATACCCATTCTCCGCATAGCTCTCTTTGAAAGAAACGGCACGCTCATTCAATGCTTCTCCAACCCGCACTCGCTCTAGTTGCGTTTCTTCCGTATACAAGACACGCCAAAGATGACGCTCGTCCTCATCTCCCCAAGGTTGTTCTTCCAAGTCATAGAAGAAAGACAACAAACCTTCTTTCGGAAGTGCATCCACGGATTCAAACTCAGCTAAATCACTTAAACGGAACTGAGCTAAAAACGTCATATTCTCCCCAGGGTGCAAGTCAGCATTCGGCAAATCAGGATGCCCACCGAATTTTGAATGGCCGATTTGAACTTCTTCTCGTGTGGTTCGTGGTACAAGCGTCAAATTGACTCGCTTCGTGAACGCACGTAAAATGTCTTCCCCGTTTTGTAATCCATGCTCTTCAATAAATTGCTCAATCATTTTTAGTTCCATCTCGACACCCCGCTTGTTTATGATAGATGTAGTATAGCATGCCGAACGTATGTACCCCTCATCTTTTTTGTTATACCCTTTTCTTGACCGATGAAGATGAATTTGAGAAGATGCATACGTTTTGAATGACGCGAAAGGAAGTCATATATATGAAATTATTGAAATGGATGATTGGGCTCTCACTCTTGTTTGGATTGAGCACGCTCGGCAACTGGATGGTTGAGACGTTCTCCTGGAAAGTACCGGGCAGCGTCATCGGCATGGTGCTGTTGCTCGTCCTCTTACTGACAAAAGTCATCCGCGTGGAATGGATTGAAGACAGCGCTGGATTTTTGACGAAACACCTCGCCTTCTTCTTCATCCCGATTGCAGTCGGGCTCATGGCGTACGGCACGCTGTTAAAAGCCGCCGGCATCCCTCTTCTCGTGACGTTACTCGTCAGCATGGCGGTCGGAATGGTCGTGACGGCGTTTGTTTCCGGGAAAGAAGGTGAGACATCGTGACACACGTTTGGATTGGATTAACGATTCTCGTATATACGTTTAGTCGTCAACTTTCGAAAAAGTGGGCATCCCCGTTCACTAATGTCGTCTTCTTAAGTACAGCGATTCTGATTCTTCTGTTACTTGTGACAGGACAGTCCTATGATGCGTATAAACCGGCTACCGATCTCATCACCATCTTACTCGGTCCGGCGACTGTCGCCCTCGGGTTACCGCTCTATCGCAACTTACCCGTGTTACTCGCCCGGGCAAAACGGGCCCTGAGTGCCATCGTACTTGGGTCACTTTCCACGATTTTTGTTGCTGTCCTTTTCGGGAAGTTGTTTTCGTTTACCGAAAACGTATTGATTGCGCTATCGGTCAAATCGGCCACGTCACCGATTGCCCTTGAATTGGCTCGACAGTTAGAGGGGGATGCGACACTTGCCGCCTCGATTGCCGTCGCCTGCGGTATTTTAGGTGCGATGCTCGGTCCGGTCTTATTGACGTGGATTCGTATAGACGACCCGTTCACGCGTGGACTCACACTCGGCACCATCAGTCACGGGATTGGGACCGCTCAAGCGGCGACGGAACATCCATTGTCTGGTGCAACAGGTGGAGCCGCGATGGGATTGACGGCCATCTTCACCTCATTCATCTTGCCCATTTTATACCCGTTTCTCTTTTGAACAGGTCGCGCTCATTTCATCGATGGGCGTGACTTTTTTGTTTCGACTTCGAGCGCGCGTGATAAACTAATGAAGATGAAACTTTTTAGAGGAGGGCAATCCATGCAAGAGAAACTAATTGAACGCTTAATGACATACGCGAAGATTGATACACAGTCTGACTTCACGAGTACGACAACACCGTCGACGGCCAAACAATGGGATTTGATTCGTCATTTGGAGAAAGAACTGAAAGAACTCGGGCTGACAGACGTCGAGACGGATGAATACGGCTATCTCTTCGCCACACTTCCGAGTAACGTCGATCATGACGTCCCGACAATCGGCTTCCTCGCCCACGTGGATACGGCGACCGATTTCACGGGTACGAACGTTTCACCTCAACTCGTCGAGCACTATGAAGGTGGCGATATCGTCTTGAACGAGTCGCTTCATGTCGTCTTGTCACCAAAAGACTTCCCAGAACTTGACGGGTATGTCGGACATACGCTCATGACAACGGACGGAACGACACTCCTCGGTGCGGATGATAAAGCAGGAATCGCCGAAATCGTCACAGCCGTCGAATACTTATTGGCTCACCCTGAGATTCCGCACGGACCGGTCCGCATTGCTTTCACACCGGATGAAGAAATCGGGCGTGGACCACATAAATTCGATGTCGCCCGTTTTAACGCGGACTTCGCTTACACGATGGACGGGGGACCGCTCGGAGAGTTACAGTATGAGAGCTTCAACGCAGCTGGTGCGACCGTCACCTTCCACGGGACGAACGTGCACCCGGGTAGCGCCAAGAACAAGATGGTCAACTCGATGAAGCTCGCGATGGCGTTCCAAAACCGTTTACCGGCTGATGAGGCACCGGAACGTACGAGCAACTACGAAGGATTCTTCCATTTGAACGGTTTTAATGGTGATGTGGAGAAGACGACACTTCAATACATCATCCGCGATCACGACAAACAGAAGTTCGAAGCGCGTAAAGCGTTGATGGAGAAACTTGTCCTCGAATGGAAACAAAAATACGGGGAAGAGCGGATTGAGCTCAAAATGGAAGACCAGTATTACAACATGGCCGAGAAAATCGAACCGGTGAAACACATCGTCGATACCGTCGCTGACGTCATGCGCGGCCTTGGCATCGAACCGAAGATTGAACCGATTCGTGGTGGGACAGATGGATCGCAACTTTCTTACATGGGCCTTCCGACACCGAACATTTTCACGGGTGGCGAGAACTATCACGGGAAGTTCGAATATATTTCTGTGAACAACATGGAAAAAGCAACAACCGTCATCATCGAAACACTTCGCACATTCGCGAAGCGTGCACAAGCATAACACATGCGCCTCCAATCGTTCTCTTTTACACTAGAGACATTGGAGGCGATTTTTGATGAAACATACATTTAGCATGAACCTCGGCTGGGATGGCGGACGAAATGACGTCGGTACCCTCGAGGCTGAGCGATTAAAGACACAGATTTCGATTCCACCCGAAATGGACGGTCCCGGAGTCGGCACGAATCCGGATGAAATGTTACTCGGGGCAGCGGCCACGTGTTATATCATCACACTCGCAGCCGTACTCGGGCGAAGTGACCTGACTCACCGTGGCATCACGATTGACGCGGAAGGCATCGTCGATGTGACGAACGGCATCTTCACCTACGAGACGATTCGCTATGCGACAACGATTCAAGTACCTGCAGAGATGACCGACCGAGAGATTACGCTAGTCGAGCGCATTGCGAAAAAAGCGAAAGATCAATGTATGATTTCACGCGCGCTCGCAGGAAATGTGGCGTTCGAATTGAATACGACCGTTGTACGAGTCGATTAAAGCCATCATGATGATGGCTTTTTCTGTGCATCGAAGTGTCAGCTACCTTGTTGATCGATGATCTCACCGTCCACAGAAATTCCTCGTACAATCGCGTCTTCTCCAATTTGAAAATAATATCGGTACGGGCCTTTTTGAATCATCGTTGCCTCGGTGAACGTATTTTCGTGATGGGATGTCGTTTCAATCGTATCGATTTCTGGATTGTTCACTTCTCCAAATCCCACATTGAAAGAATGTTCGACGTTTCCGGCGTCATCGTATTCTCGTAAAAATGTGCTATATGAGGTGAAGTTGTCGTTTTCATAGTACGTCCACCCTCTTGGTCCAAGAAGCTCCCACCCTTCCTCATTATTCCCCTCAAAGAACTGGACGACTAGTGCCTCCATCTCATTTTGAAACTCACTATTATCTTGAAACTCCATGACATCTTGGAACTCTACAGGATCCGGAATCGTCGTGTACATGACGATGGTCACCCCATCGTGTCGTGTTATATAAATCAATCTATTCATGTCATAAGTTAGACCTTTAGCCAACGCCTCGTCAAAATCATCATATTTCCCAAACTCAAACTTCCCTACCTCAAACGTTTGAAGTTCATTCTTCAATAGCGAATTCACGATACTTGAACTGACCGCAATGAATAGGATGATCAGCCAGAGTCTAATTTGTTTCATAGTACCCCCCATTTGATTCACGTGCATTTCTGTTCTACATAATATTTCCATCTTACGTTGTATAATCCTCTATCCTGATGCACAAGTTTTTCTTTAACGTTTGTGAATCATGACGTGACACTGCGCGTTTTTCAAAAACGTGATACAATACACGTCGTAAACTAATCAGAAAAACGAGGGATACCATACATGATTACAGTAAATAACGTCAGCCTACAATTTGGCGGTCGCAAGTTGTTCGAAGACGTGAACATCAAGTTCACACCAGGCAACTGTTACGGATTGATCGGTGCGAACGGTGCCGGTAAATCGACATTCTTAAAGATTTTATCAGGTGAGCAAGATACGACGACGGGTGATGTCAGCATCACACCGGGTGAGCGTCTCGCGGTCCTCAAACAGGACCACTACGCGTATGAGGACAGTGCTGTTCTCGAGACCGTCATCATGGGTCACGAGCGTCTTTACAGCGTCATGAAAGAAAAAGACGCCATCTATATGAAAGAAGATTTCTCAGATGAAGACGGGATGCGCGCAGCTGAACTCGAAGGTGAATTCGCCGAGTTGAACGGTTGGGAAGCAGAGTCAGAAGCTTCGATGGTTCTTCAAGGTCTCGGGATCACAGAAGCGCTTCACCAGAAACAAATGAGCGAACTCACAGGTGGCGAGAAAGTCAAAGTCCTTCTTGCCCAAGCACTCTTCGGTAAGCCAGACATCTTGCTTTTGGACGAGCCGACCAACGGACTTGACCTCAAAGCAATTCAATGGTTAGAAGAGTTTTTAATCAACTTTGAAAACACAGTCATCGTCGTTTCCCACGACCGTCACTTCTTGAACAAAGTCTGTACACACATGGCAGACCTCGACTTCGGAAAAATCCAATTGTATGTCGGGAACTACGACTTCTGGTATGAGTCAAGCCAACTTGCTACACGTATGGCGGCAGATCAGAACAAGAAGAAAGAAGAGAAGATCAAAGAGCTTCAAAACTTCATCGCACGTTTCAGCTCGAACGCATCGAAAGCGCGTCAAGCGACGTCACGTAAGAAGTTGCTCGATAAGATCACACTCGACGACATTCGTCCGTCATCACGTCGTTATCCATTCGTCGGATTCACGATGGAACGCGAAATCGGGAACGATGTTCTCTATGTCGACAACGTTTCGAAAACGATTGATGGCGTAAAAGTGCTCGACAACGTCACGTTCTCACTTAACAAGACGGACAAAGTCGCATTCGTTGGTCGTTCTGACGTTGCGATCACGACACTCTTCAAAATTCTAATGGGTGAGATGGAACCAGATACAGGTTCGGTCAAATGGGGCGTGACGACGACTCAGTCGTACTTCCCGAAAGACAACTCGGAATACTTCGAGGGCTCGGAAAAGAGCATCCTCGACTGGTTGCGTCAGTTCTCACCAGCCGATGAGTCAGATACGTTCCTTCGTGGATTCCTTGGCCGCATGCTCTTCTCAGGCGAAGAAGTCATGAAGAAGGCGTCTGTCCTCTCAGGGGGAGAAAAAGTACGCTGCATGCTCTCGAAGATGATGCTCTCAAACTCGAATGTGCTCGTCCTCGACGATCCGACGAACCACTTGGACCTCGAATCGATCACAGCACTCAACAACGGTCTCGAGTCATTCAAAGGCGTACTCCTCTTCAGCTCACATGACCATCAGCTCATCTCGACGATTGCGACACGCATCATCGAAGTGACACCGAATGGCATCGTGGATAAAGAAGCAACTTACGATGAGTACTTGGAGAACGAAGCGCTCCAACAACAAGTTGAATCACTTTACCAAAATGCATAATAAAAATGATCGGCTCGCGTGAGCCGATCATTTTTATTTTACGTCTACCGTCTCCATCACGTGCTCATGAATGTCATGACCTTTCGTGACATGGACTTGAACGTTGTATGCGCCAGATTCAGCAAAGGTGTGCATCCCTTTGTACATCCCAGCATCTGCTTCCTCTAACTTCACCCACTCATGTTTCTCTGCCCCGTCTTGGAAGATTTCGAGTTGTACGTCTGCCCCCGCTAGCATCTCCTCTTCAATCATGACATGTACCATGAACGGCTGTTCCTCACCAGCTGTCGCCTCTTTCGGTTCGAGCGTGATGTCCGCTCCTGCATGGTGATGGTGGTCACTATCCTCTTCCGCTTCGGCAGCCGTTTCAGGATGTCCGACCGTAACGTTCGTCGTTGGCATCGTATGCATCGAACGCGCTGTCACGTGAACCTGGACCGTATAGACCGCTTCTTCAGCGAACGTCGTTTCCGCTTCATAGACACCATCTTTCGTGAGTGACGCCTTGATCATGTCACTTTCTTCCTTCGCACCGTTCTTCCATACTTCGAACTTGATTTCATCCGCATCGTCTACAGGTTGACCATCTTGCGTGACTGTTACAGATAACGGTACCGCTTCTCCTTTTTCTGCCGTCGCAGCAACCGTCAACTCTGCCTCTACTGGTTCCATCGATTGTGGAACAGCTGCGCTCTCCGCTTCCTTCTCCGTACCACACGCACCGAGTACGAACAACCCGATGAGCCCCAACACGACCCCAAACCGTGTCATCATCTTTTTCATCATAAGTCCTCCTTATAAATCGCTTACATCTTTCACACATTGTTCATGATACCATCTCTTTCCAAAAAGAGTGTGAGCATTCTGTGATATATCCCACGATACATTCTCACAAATTTCACACATATAGTTGAATCAAAATTTATTGAGTACATTTCCGAATTTTAGTCCATCATTTCTAAAAAGGGGTATATAAAATATATCAAGGTCAATCATTTGGAAAGTCTTAACATCAAGAGAGTTACATCATGAATGGAGGCGAATTCAGATGAAACGTAAGGTCATTCGTGGGGCGATGGCACTGTTCATCTTATTGGTGATGGTGATCACACAATCGATTTCCGTCAGTGCCGCCGCTTCAAAATTTGTCACGAGCGTGAACACGACGAGCAAGGTCGTCGCATTGACGTTCGATGACGGGGCAGACGGGGCGAACACGAACAAGATTTTAGACATTTTAGCAAAAAACAACGTCAAAGCCACTTTCTTTTTAACAGGATCCGGTGCAAACAACCATCCCCAATACATTAAAAACATCGCCGCAAAAGGGCATCAGCTCGGTAATCACTCATACACACACCCAGACTTCACGAAACTAACTGCCACTCAAATGAAACCCGAACTCGACCGCACGGAAGCTTTGATCAAGTCGTTGACCGGAAAAACGACAAAACCGATTTTCAGAGCCCCGTTCGGAGCCGTCAATAGTACTGTGTTGAACGGCGTCGGTGCTGCTGGCTATGGTTACACGATTCAATGGAACATCGATACGATTGACTGGAAAGGGTTGACCGCGAGTCAAATCAATACGAAAGTACAAACCAATATCAACCCGGGTTCAATCGTCTTGATGCATACAGGTGCGGGTGCACCGGGTACTCCACTTGCACTCCCAACGATGATTTCACAACTGAAAGCAAAAGGGTACCAATTCGTCACGGTCTCGCAATTACTCGCCTATCAAAACACGTCAACGAACAAAACGTATACTGTGAAGTCCGGTGACACGTTGTACAGCATCGCACGGACGTATGGCGTCACCGTATCCGCTTTAGCGGCAGCTAACAATATAACCAACTATAGCTTAATCTATGTCGGACAAGTGCTCATCATTCCAGGAACAACCGTCACTCCACCACCTACAACGACCTTGAAATACACCGTGAAGTCGGGCGACACGCTTTACAAGATTGCGACGATGTACAATACCACCGTCGCGAAAATTGCAGCCGCTAACAATATCACCAACGTCAACTCCATCACTGTCGGTCAGGTGCTCATCATTCCAGGAACAACCGTCACACCTCCACCTACAACGACCGTGAAATACACCGTAAAGTCGGACGACACACTGTATAAGATTGCGACGATGTACAATACGACCGTCGCGAAGATTGCCGCCGCCAATAACATCACGAACGTTAACCTCATCAGTGTCGGGCAAGTGTTGACCATTCCGAAATGAGTGAACCGTGAATCTTTTCCTCTACTTGTGACGTATCGTATGCAAACAGGAAAAGAGGAATCGCTATGACTCGAATCGCAATCCGCGTTAGTATCGCTGCACTCATCGGACTTGGTGTCTCCATTGCCACATTCTCGATTTTGATTTGGCTCGGTTATGAACAAGCACTCACATCCGGTGAACCAATCCAATTCTTCACTCGTGACATTTATCAATTCGAAAACGAGGTCGGGGTCGCCAATCAGAATCAGATGGCCATACTTGGTGCAGGTTTTATGGGAATCGCTATTCTCGTCGGAGAAATTGGGGCACGCCTCAAACAAAAATAACCGCTGCGCGTGCAGCGGTTATTTTTAGTGATGATGTCCACCATCGTGATCATGTGACTGAACTGTCGATTGTTCAATCTGGTCGATTTGGTCTTGCGGTACATCGCCGACAATCATCCATGCAGTTGGGGTATACACTTTCTGCCCTTCATGCACCATGCCGTTCACTTGATAGATTCCTTGATCGAGCTTCACGCTCGTTACGAGGTAGCCATCCCTTTCCGTCACTTCGTATGTCTGTGTGTCTTCGGTAGCATAAGGTGTGACTTGAATATGGCTTTCTGTCACGCGTTCGTCATTCGCTACTTTCATCGCAAGTGTCGTCGATCCGACTTCCACGCGTTCAGGTACTATCAATTGAATGCCAATCGGATCAATCGTACGTTCGATCGGTTGAAGTTGACATGCCCCTAACCAGATTGTCGCCATGATGACAGGAAAAACTGCTTTGAATCGTTTCATGCCGCCACCTCCGCTTTCAACTTCCGGCGTCCGATCAACCAATCGAATACGAGAACGATAAGGATGCTGATTCCCGCGAGCGGTAATGTCACACCGAGAAGTAAAATCGAGATACCAACGATTCGTTTGATCCGTTCGTCTTCGAACCGCTTCATCTGTTCGATGGATCCGACTTTTCGTTTGCGCCACATTACGAACGAGCTGATGACCACAAAAATGAGACCTATACAAAGCGCGACCCCAATCAATTGATTCAGTAATCCAAACAAGCGACCTTCATGGAAGGCGATGCCGACCGTAATCAGTTTTCCGAGAATCCCATAATCCGCATACGTTACAGAACTAAGTGTCTCACCGCTATATTGATCTAAGTTCACCGTTGCTTCTTTGAACGGGTGTCCTGCTGCCGATGTGACGGTATAGACGCCTGTTTCGCCTTCTGGAAGCGAGATCGTGTACGGTCGATTGATCGACGTATTGTTCACGACCTGCTTCAAGTCAATTGGCAACAGTGTACTTGGTGAAGATGCCGGTACAAGATCTGCTTGTGTTGCCCAAGGTACGTCTTCTGCCACATCTTTTGTGGTTACAGTTGATTCCGGTTTAGCGCCAAACGCATAGGCATACAGCGGTGCTCCCGTATTTGTCGACGAGGAGACCCACTGCAACATCGCTCCCGACACGGAGGACCAGGCAAGACCTGAACTAATGATGATGACGAGACCTAGCGATGACCATAAAGCGACGCTACCGTGCATTTGTTTCCACCATTGCCGACCTTTCCCGAGCTTCGGCATGAGCATCCGAACCGGATTTTTCCCACGTGGCCAGAATAAGAACGTTCCCGTAATGAGAAGAATAATGGCCCATGATGCCGCAAGCTCGACAATCCAGTTCCCGATTTGTCCGCCTAATAGTGTGCCATGAATCACAACCAACAAATCCATACTACTTTCAGCAGTTCGTGTCCCTAAAACTTCGGCAGTTTCTGGATGAATATATGTATACATCATCTCATCATTGTTCATCCAACCGATTCGAGTCGATTCATCTTCATTCGGCAATCGAATCGATGTGATTATCGCATCCGGATATTCTGTCATGAATGATTCCTTTTGGATTTCTATCGGCTGTTCTTCCGTGAAAGATGCCGTCATCATGTCTTTGTATTGCATCTTCGTGACTTGTGGTTCAAACAAATAAATGCTTCCTGTCACAGCCAAGATAATGAAAATCGGTGCAAATATAAGACCTGCATAAAAGTGCCAACGCCAAATCGCTTGATACCAAGCGTTGCGTTTGTTCAATCGTTCCCCTTGCATACCGCTTCCCCCTTATTTTTTGTGTCCAACTTGTGAACAGATTGAGTATACAAGGGATGGAAACGTTTTATTCTTACTATTTGTGACAACTATTCGTCGATATAGAGAAGTCAAAATGAACTTTAATTCATCTTTTTTTCACATATTTTAGGACTTACTCCACACATTTTCACATAAACAAAGAGACGCCAACAAATTGGCGTCTCCAAAGTGTGATTAATTTGTGAATTGCTCTGCTTCTGTCGAACCGGCGAGTGCAGTCGTTGATGATTGCCCACCTGAAATAACGAGTGAGACTTCATCGAAGTACCCCGTCCCGACTTCACGCTGATGACGTGTCGCCGTGTAACCATGTACTTCAGCCGCAAATTCTGCTTGTTGTAACTCCGAGTACGCAGCCATGCCACGGTCTTTGTATCCGCGTGCGAGCTCGAACATGCCGAAGTTGAGCGCGTGGAATCCAGCGAGTGTGACGAACTGGAACTTGTATCCCATTGCGCCGATTTCTTGTTGGAACGTCGCGATCTCTTCGTCTGACAACTTCTTCTTCCAGTTAAACGATGGCGAACAGTTGTAAGCGAGAAGTTTTCCTGGATACTTCGCATGAATCGCTTCGGCAAATTGACGTGCCTCTGCCAAATCTGGTTCAGACGTCTCACACCAGACGAGATCTGCATATGGTGCATAAGCAAGACCACGAGCGATGGCTTGCTCGATACCAGCTTCCGTACGATAGAAGCCTTCCGGTGTACGCTCTCCAATGATGAACGGGTGATCGATTGGATCGATGTCGCTCGTGATCAAGTTCGCCGCGTGCGCATCTGTCCGTGCTACGATGATTGTCGGGACACCCATGACGTCTGCCGCGAGCCGAGCCGAAATCAAGTTTTTCACAGCCGTCTGGGTTGGGAGTAACACCTTCCCACCAAGGTGACCACATTTCTTCTCAGACGAGAGCTGGTCTTCGAGGTGAACACCGGCAGCACCTGCTTCAATCATTGCCTTCGTCAATTCGAATACGTTGAGGACACCACCGAACCCCGCTTCCATATCCGCGACAATCGGTGCGAACCAATGCGTATCGCCTTTTCCTTCTGCCGTTTGAATTTGATCGGCACGTTGAAGCGCCTGGTTGATTCGTTTGACAACACTCGGAACCGAGTTGGCCGGATATAAACTTTGGTCCGGGTACATGTGACCTGACAGGTTAGCGTCTGCCGCTACTTGCCAACCGCTTAAGTAGATGGCTTCGAGTCCTGCCTTCACTTGCTGAATGGCCTGGTTCCCTGTCAACGCGCCGAGCGCATGAACGTAGTCACGCTCATGCATCAATTGCCACAGGCGTTCCGCTCCTTTTGTCGCAAGCGTTTGTTCAATCACGATAGACCCTCGTAACTTCATGACGTCTTCTACAGAGTATGGACGTTCTACCCCTTCAAATCGTTCTGACTTCCAGCTGTTCACCAATTCTTCGCGTTGTTTCATCAACAAAACCTCCTGTATTATATTAATTTCATTAAATTTTCTTTGTTATATAACAGATAGTCCAAATCAAACAATTTAGTCGAGGTAAGCACAGCACTCCAATGCCGCTTTGAACGTCGAGTGCTCCATCCCGCAGCAACGACATACGTTCTCTTCGTCCCGATCTTCCGGTTTGCGGAAGACGACGACTTCATCGATCGGCTCTTTCATGATTTGGAGCGAGCCGTCGGCACGGTCCAAGACGAGGCGCATCAAGTCATTGCCATATACGAATGCTGTATTCGCAAGTGATGCTGTCGATTCTCCAGATACGATGCGGCGGACGACCCAACGTTCAATCAACTGTTCGCTTTCCATTTTTTTCGTTGTCATGATGAGGTTCCTCCTTTTAAATTGAACTCCACGGTTTGTCGCTTCATAAATTCACGGCGGCGGCGATGCAAGATTGGTTCCGTGTACCCGTTCGGCTGTTTCAACCCATGAAACACGAGTTCGTGAGCGGCTTGATAGGCGATTGACTGATCGACATTCGGTGTCATCGGTCGGTAATTCGGATCTGACTCGTTTTGCTCATCGACAACTTGCGCCATCCGATAAAGTGTGACCTCCACTTGATCTGCTGAACAGATGCCGTGATGCAGCCAGTTGGCCACGTGTTGGCTCGAAATCCGGAGTGTCGCTCGGTCTTCCATCAGTCCGATATGGTGAATATCCGGTACTTTCGAACAACCTACACCTTGTTCGACCCAACGAACGACGTATCCGAGCAATCCTTGTAAGTTGTTCTCGAGCTCTTCTTTAATTTCGTCTTGTGAATAGATGCGCGTCGCGAGCGGAATGTCGAGGAGCTGTTGTCGCTCATGTTTCGAATGAGGCTGCTTGATCAATTCTCGCTGTACATCAAAAGCATCGAGTTGATGATAGTGCATCGCATGGAGCGTCGCCGCTGTCGGCGAAGGCACCCATGCCGTCGTTGCCCCGGAGCGTACATGCGCAATTTTTTCACGCATCATGTCCCGCATCTGGTCAGGCATCGCCCACATCCCTTTTCCGATTTGTGCTTGATGATGGAACCCGCTCTCGAGACCAGTTGATACATTCAACCGTTCATATGCAGCGAGCCAAGGTGACGTCTTCATTTCTCCCTTTCGACGCATCGGTCCGAGTGTCATCGAGGAATGAATCTCGTCCCCCGTCCGGTCGAGGAATCCCGTGTTGATGAAAACGACCCGCTCTTTTACTTGAGCGATACAATTTTTCAAGTTGAGCGACGTTCGTCTCTCTTCATCCATCACGCCGACTTTTAACGTATGGCGTGGAAGTTCTAACAGATCTTCTACAGCGTCAAACAAGTCATTGGTGAATGCTACTTCTTCAGACCCGTGCATTTTTGGTTTGACGATATAGATCGATTCTTCCCGAGAGTTGAGGCGGCGATGTAGATGGCGACTCGCGATCAATGAAGTGAAGATGGCATCAACGATCCCCTCTGGTACCTCACGACCTTCTGCATCAAGGATCAAGTCCGTCGTCATCAAGTGTCCGACATTTCGAATGAATAAGAGTGCGCGTCCTGGGAGGACAACTTCCGCCCCACCTTTTCCAATCAAACGCTTATCTTCGTTTAAACGTCGAGAGAGTCGCTCCCCGTTCTTTTGGAACGAGGCTTCAAGCGTCCCATCCATCAAGCCGAGCCAATTACGATACAGATGAACTTTGTCTTCCGCACAAACGGCTGCGACCGAGTCTTCACAATCCACGATTGCGGATAGGGCTGATTCGAGCTCGATGTCCATCAGTCCAGCAGGATCGACTTTGCCGACCGGATGCTCGCGGTCAAATTGCAGTTCAACGTGTAAGGCATGGTGTCTGAGCATCAACGTCTTCAACTCGTTCGGTTCCCCGGTGTAACCGACGAAAGAATCATCTGCGAACGAATGCTCGTCATCCCCGATTACCGCATAAGCGACATCATCACGAACGACGTATTGCGTCACTTCCTTGTGCGACCCTGACGGTAGCGGGAACGTGTCATCTAGAAACTGTTTCGCCAACCGAATAACTTCATTACCGCGAACGGGATTATATCCTCGTCCCTTTTCCATACCGTCCGCCTCTTCAATCATATCTGTTCCATAAAGGGCGTCGTAGAGACTTCCCCATCTGGCATTGGCGGCGTTAAGTGCATATCTGGCATTGTCTAACGGTACGACGAGTTGCGGTCCCGCTTGATGCGCGATTTCACGATCGACACCCGAAACCTCGATGTTAAAATCTTCGACAATCGGTTCGATATAGCCGATTGACGTTAAAAATGTCTCATATTCGATTGGATCGACTTCTTCTTGGCGACTGTACCACTCCTGTAACAATCGCTCATATGTCATGCGCTGCTCCAGAAGTGTCTGATTCACTGGAATGAAACGCTCTAGAAGCGATTCAACGCCTTCCCAAAAAACGTTGATTTCCTGGGGTTCAAGTACGTTTTTATTCACAAATTCAACCAGCTTTTCATGAACATGATACGTATTTAGTCGTTCATAGTGTTCCAAGCGTTCACATCCTCCTTTAATAGTTGTTATATATCAGTTGATTACAATATAGACTATTATATAACAGTTTGACAACCCATTTCTTAAAACTTTTTATTTGAAATCTCGTCAGGATGGGTTTACTATACATTGTGTGACCCATCAATGATTGAGTCATCAATGATTTGAGGAGGCGATGTGCATGCGAGATTCCTGCTCGCTCCGTGATCAAATTCTCTATCACATCATCACCGTACAAAAAGAATTGGGGCAATTATTCGACTCTGAAATGGACGGGCTCAGCCTGAGTCGCTACGACATTTTAAGCAACCTGTATCACGTCGGTCCATTGCGACAGCGTGAATTGCAACAACGCGTCGATGTTGACCATGCCGCCATCACCCGACACCTGAAACAATTAGAGACACAAGGACTGATCACGCGGAGACGCTGTGAACAAGACAACCGTGTCATTTATGTCGAGTTGACAGACGATGGTCGTGAGCAAATTGCACATTGGACTGAGCAAAAAGAGTGCTTAACGGACCGACTTTTTGTCAACATGAAGGTAGAGGATCAACAACAGTTACTAGCATCCCTAACGATGTTACAAGATACTATTGACCATGAAAGGAAGACTACAATATGAACACTGCTACACAAAAAGACTTTATGGAGATTGTCAAAGGACGCCGCTCGATTCGTGTATACGATGAGAACGTCAAAATCTCAAAAGAAGAAATGACACAAATTCTTGAAGAAGCGACAACAGCTCCTTCATCACTTAACTTACAGCCATGGCGCTTCGTCGTCATCGATAGCGCAGAAGGAAAAGAAACACTCCTTCCACTCGCAAGTTTCAACAAACGCCAAGTGGAAACATCTTCATCTGTCATCGCCCTCTTCGCTGACTATCAAATGGCAGATTATACAGAAGAGATTTTCGATACAGCGGTAGAGCGTGGTATGATGCCGGCTGAGGTCCGCGACCGTCAAGTCGACATGATCAAAGGCATCTTCAAAGATGCACCGAAAGAAATGGTCAAAGACAGCATCATGCTCGATTCAGGTCTTGTTGCGATGCAACTCATGCTCGTCGCACGTGCGCACGGATATGACACAAACCCAATCGGCGGATACGACAAAGCGAACATTGCTGAAGCGTTCGGTCTCGACAAAGAACGTTACCTTCCAGTCATGCTTCTCTCAATCGGAAAAGCAGCAGAAGAAGGGTACCCGTCAGTTCGATTCCCAGTCGACCGCATCACAGACTGGAAATAATTCAAAAGGTTCAATCGCTGAGGCGATTGAACCTTTTTTTCATCCGATATATTTGACGACCTCGTTGAAGTCCCGGCGTGTTTTCGGTGCGAAATCACGCGCCCGATACCCAAATGCAACCATGACCGAAAGTGACCATTCGTCTCGTTCCATCACACCTTCTGAGATGAGCAACTCATCGATTTCTTCTTGATTGAACCCTTCAATCGGGCATGAATCGATTTCGATTTGTGCGGCAGCCGTCATCATATTTCCGAGCGGGATATATGTCTGACGCTTGATCCATTCTTGGAAGACACGCTCATCATCCAAGAGACGATAGTCGTTTTCCTGGAACTCCTGTACCCGTTTCACGCGTTGCGCGTATTCTTCTTCCGTCCGGCCCTGTACACCCGTCACGATATGACGAATGTAGTCCGCATCGTAACGCATGGCTTTCGGTGTTCTTGCGAGGATCAACACGAAGTGACTGGCAGTCAGTGCCTGACCTTGCGCTCCCCATGCATGATCTTTAATTTTTTGGAGCAAATCTTCCCGACGCACCACGACGAATTGCCATGGCTCGAATCCGAATGAACTCGGCGAAAGACGTCCCGTCTCTAAAATGAACTCCATGTCCTCTTCTTTGATTTTACGATCCGCATCGAATGCTTTCGTCGCTTGACGCCAACGATACGCTTCTAAAATGTCTTTCTTTTTCATCGTGTTCACTCCTCCATTACCAAGATGACTCCATCATATCAAACCGATAAATCAAAAATCGCTCATGAAGATTCTTCAGCGGCAATCTCACTGTTTGTACGTACTGAAAAGGCGTCTCGTCGTTCAAATAATGGAGGTACTCATCCGCCGGATAATATAGAATCACATCGACCGGGCGAGGATCTATTTCAACAGATTCGATGATGTTGACAATCACTTGGCGGAAGACGTTCACAGAGAACGGATTAAAGAAGTAGAATCGATTCGCATCCGATGGAATCGTGAATTCCTCCGCGAGTCCCTGTTCCAATTGAACACTTCCCCGATTACGATGTTTCTTCGTATAGCACACCCAATTCTGGAGTGCCTCCTCGTGAAATCCACCGTCCATCTCGACACCGATTGCCCGCACGCGAAACGTATACGCCAAATAAAACGGCAGACGTCCTTTGCCCGAACCGAAATCAACAATCGTATCTGTGGACTCTAACGGATAAGCGTCCCGAAGCAAATCGAGTGCCTCGTAAGGAGTCGGTTCATAACGGTGATATTCCGCCGAAGATGGAAATCCTTGCTGTAGTTTGGCCGTCTCGATCTGTAGGAGTTGTTCATATTGCTGTTCGTTCATGATGAACCTCTTTCTTGAATGGATTGGAAGAATGGATGCCGCTCCATTTCTCTCGTAAATGACGTCTGTTCCTGATAGGCGACATATAACAGATAGATTGGAACCACTAGTTTGAACCAACTCGGGAGAAGAATCACGCTCGTGACCCCGAGCGGAATGAGTCGAAACCATAGATTCCGATGACTCGGCGTCCTGAAATAGATGAGGATTGCCATCGTCCGCCTGACAGTGCCAAAGCGATTCGGTTTCGGTCGATATAGTGGACGTGTCCGCTCACTCGTCTTCTCGATGGCACCTGAGGTTGTCAGCAGGACTCGGTCGAATGAGGCACGCTCACGTTCCCCGATTTCAATCTCGCGACCGATATTCGGATGTTTCGACACCCATCCTTCCCCTACGTATAACGCAAATGTGACCATCATGCTTCCGATCAACACACCGAGTAACACCGACTCAATCAATAGCGCATACACGCCTACAAAAGCAATCAGCACGATCAATAATCGTTTCATGAGATGGACGTGTCGGAGGCGAAGTTGATACTGAATCCATGCATGGCACCAAGAGAGTAAGAAAAGCGCGGCTCCGAATGCGAGAATCGCGACAGTGGTCTTTCCCTCCACATGTAGAATCGGTGCGAATAATAGAAGATAGAATCCATATTGAATCAGGTGTTGAGTCATCTGATATGCAACAGAATACCATTTCAACTGTCGAATGAGATGACGATCTGCCACAAGGATGAGGTCGGCGCGTTCCACCCATACAAACATGCGGTCCTGCCACATCACCCATCCGAACAGGATTGCCCATAACAGGTAAGGCACATCACGCAACCAATCGATATTCCCTTCCCATACGAGCCAGTAAGAATATCCTGCCCATATGAGAAGAGGAATGACGCCGTATAAAAAAATCGTCCAGTCGACAATCAGTCGGACCGTCTTCCACTGTTGTTTCATATAACGGGAGACACGCATCCAAAACAATCGTTTCGCAATCATCGGAGCGCCACATCTTCCATCATATCGAACAAGGTCATCCCCTCTGTTTCGAGTGCTTCACGAATCTCTGCTTTCGTTCCACTCGCCAAGAGTTGCCCGTCATCAATCCATACGAACCGGTCACACAACCGCTCGGCCGTATCAAGAACGTGTGTGACTAGTAAAACAGCGGCTCCCCTCGTGCGCTCCGCTTCTAACAATCGAAGTAATTGGATGGTGGTCGTTGCATCTAATCCGATAAACGGTTCATCGACAATCAATACATGCGCTTCTTGAATGAGCGCCAATAAAATCATCGCTTTTTGTTTCATCCCTTTTGAAAAAGAGGAGAGATACCGGTCTGTCACATGATCGAGTCGGAAAAGCTGCAACAACTCCTTCGTCTTCTCCTTCGACTCGACACCCGTCAATTCTTGTACGAGCGCAATATGTTCCGATAATGTCAAATAATCGTAGTAAACCGGTTGCTCCGGGATGTACGCATAGCGTTCCATCTCGATTGTTCCTTTCATCCATGGAATCGTTCCTGTCAGACAGGCGATGGTGGTCGTTTTTCCCGCACCGTTCGACCCAATCACCCCTAAAATCTCACCTGACCGCACATCGAACAAAATGTCTTGAATGACTGGCTCGTTTACCTCATATCCTGCTTTGTCGATTGATACGATCATCTCATGTCCCCCTATCTCAAACGAAATCGAGCGTATTCTCCTTGATTATATTCCAGTATAACCCAAACAATCTAGACAATTGGGAAGCGCTCCGGTTGAAGCGGTTTCATGATGGAATACCCTTCATTATTTTTTTCTGAAGATTGAGTGCGATTCGTTTACTTTAGTGTGGTAACGTGGAATGATAATGATAACAACTCTTTAAAGTGAGGTGACGGCGTGTCTACCACGGAGTACGAACAAGCGACATCTATTTTGCATCACCTCTTTACCGCCTCTTCTTTTGTCGGAATCGATTTTGGTTCCGGTCCGAACCACCATCTTCTCTATTTCAGTCGTCATGGACTAGAATCATGGATCTCGATTGAGGGACCGTGGCACGTTCACGCTACACAAAGCACGTTTGACGAAGGTGAACAGCTCGAACAACTCATGCGGCTTCGTCGTGAGCGCATCCATCACGTACGACTCGGTGACGAACATCCCCATCTCGAACTCGAATTTGAATCTGGATCGCTTCTGTTCATCAATGGATTTCAAGAACAATTTGAATGTTGGCAAGCAGGTGACGCACGACCGCTCGGCGGAGACGCCTATCTGTTGGTCGCGATGCCGCAAGGTGAGCTCGCGATCTTTGCGGATGGAGACGACGAATGAGCACATGGTTGGAGATTGTCTTGTATATGTTGATTGCCGGGGGCGTTAGCCTCGCAATCATCTTATTGCGAAAGATTACGAAAGCATGAAAAAAGCGGCCGAGGCCGCTTTTTTAGTCGAACAAGATCCGCTGCATCCGCTCTGGCGCATCCAAATAGTCGCGCATGACCTTTACATGTTCCAGATCATCAAACGCTGTCGGAGTAAGCCCCGTCTCGACTTGCAAAATCATCGCACCTGGATACGACATCAAAATGGGTGAGTGACTCGCAATGATGAATTGACTGCCGGATTGTACGAGTTCATGCATGCGCGCGAGCATCGTCAGTTGGCGCATCGGTGACAATGCGGCCTCTGGCTCATCCAAAATGTAGAGACCGTCTCCACGAAATCGATGTAGCATGAGGGATAGAAACGCTTCACCGTGTGACTGTTCATGAAGGGAACGTCCGCCATATGATTCATAAAACCGTTCAGGATCACGTCCTGACTTTGCCATCTCATCCACATAACTCGATAGCTGGTATGCCGTTTCAGCACGTAAGAAAAAACCATCTTTCGGACGATACGGGCCTCGAATCGGACGAAGCGCTTCAAACAAGGAACTATGCGTCGACTCTGTTTCAAATTGGAAGGAAGGTGCCCCGCCTTCTGGATTGAAGCCCGCGGCTACAGCCATCCCTTCAATCAACGTCGATTTCCCACTTCCATTCTCTCCGACAAGAAACGTGACAGGATGATGAAACGAGAGTTCATCGAGTGTCTGAAAAATCGGTAACGTATAGGGATAGCCTGTCGAAAGGATTCGTTCCCTCTCTAACCGTACCCCACGCAAAAATAACCTCATGTCCATTCGATCCAAAATGTTGCCCCCTTCTCTGAATTAACCCCGTAAGCAAGCCCTTGTGCTTCAAGAAGTAGTTTCGTGATGGCGAGACCTAGACCATGTCCGTTCGAACGATCGCCCTTCACATACATATCCCAAATCGAATGCTGGATGGTAGGGTCAATTCCCTTCCCTTCATCGGTCACTTCTAATCGATTTGGCGTCAGTCTGATGGTGACGCGTCCCCCAGAAGGACTCGCTTCATACGCATTTCTCAAGAAGTTCGAGAGAACCCGTTCCATCGCTAGTCGATCGGCTTGAATCGTTACAGGTGCCAATTGTAAGTCGAGCGTCACGTCTTTTTGTCGGAACCACTCGGACATGCGTGAAGTCAGTCGACGAATCAATTCGTCTAGTTGAAGCGACTCTATTTCAAGCGGAATCGTACCCGACGACAATTTTGAATATTCGAGCATCTGGTTGACGAGTCGGTCAATCCGGTCCACTTCCTCGGTAATACTTTTCCCGGTCATCGAAATATCAGATGTCTCCACAACACCTAGCTCCAGCATCTCCGCCTCGTTCCGAACGATGGCGAGTGGTGTACGCACATCATGCGTCACCCCGGATATAAATGATTTTTGAAGCGCCTCTTTTTCTTGAAGCGATTCATTCATACGACCGACCGTGACGGTCAAATCTCCAATCTCGTCATTCGTCACATTCGGTAGAGTGATGTCGTGTCGTCCCTCCATGATCGATGCGGTCGCTTGCTTCAACTCCACGAGCGGCTGTGTGAGCCGACGACTCATCCAAAATGTGACGCCGATGGCAACCAACAGTGCCAGGATAAATCCACCTGCTAAGATGAGATAGATTTGCTGAAACTGTGGATTCGAGAACGGTACGGGGCTGTACGTCACGATTTGAATATCCCCTTCTTCTTGTAAATACGTCAAGAAGCGGGTGCCGTTTACACTCACTTCGTCCAGAACCGCTAAGTCATTCGGGTCGAGGTTGATCGGCATCATGCGATGCATCCGTCCACCACGTTCGAGCTCGACCCGTTGTCCGCCCTGAAATAGGAGCACATCTAGTTGACCTGGAATCCCACGACCTTCTTGAACGGCCTCATACACAATCGCCGCCTCGCGCTCCAATTGTGCATATGTTTCGTCTTCTGCGAAGCGCCCGATCAATAATGACGTGAGTCCGAAAGTTAAGAGTGCCATCACAGCAAGTGGTAGAACAGCCGTCCACAGTAATTTCTTCATCAACCGATTCATGACAGTCCCTCTAAGCGATAACCGACCCGGTGAACGGTCTTCAACTGTTCTTTTAGTGTGGGTGATTTATCACGTAATTGTTTAATATGCGTGTCGACCGTACGCGTATCTCCGACGAACGCGTAGTCCCATACGTCGTCGAGCAGGCGATTCCGGTCCAACGCCTCTCCGACGTGCTTCCATAGATACAAAAGTAGTTCATACTCCTTATTTGTCAGTCGAAGCGGATGACCGTTCTCTTGTACCATCCTCGATTTGATGTCGATGGTGAGCGCTCCGAATTGAATCAAATCGGTCTGTTTGACGAGACGTTTCAGACGAATCTCCAGCTCTTTCAAGACAATCGGTTTGACCAAATAGTCGTCTGCCCCGAGCTCCAAT
The DNA here is from genome assembly GCF_037619445.1 of Exiguobacterium sp. USCH10. GTDB lineage: Bacteria > Bacillota > Bacilli > Exiguobacteriales > Exiguobacteriaceae > Exiguobacterium > Exiguobacterium aestuarii_A. The sequence continues at coordinate 819,390 of NZ_JAQPZO010000001.1, forward strand.
CCGAATACGCGATCATCTGCTTCACCTCGTGCCGTCGTCAAGATGATGGCAGGTGCGGGCTGTTGCGCTTTCAATGTCGGAATCAAGGTCCATCCTTCCCCGTCCGGTAAGCGAACATCCAATAAGACCGCATCAAACCGTTGGTGCAGCTGTTGTTTCGCCTCACTCAAGGTCATCGCCACGGTCACCTCAAACCCGGCATAGGTTAAAAAACGGGACATGCCGTCCGCCAGTTTTTGTTCATCTTCCACAACGAGTACGTTCATCTCCTATCGCCTCCACATCCATTATATCGCACACATCGAACGTCCCACCGTTTCCCAAAGACAATTTGCAGAAATCTTGCAACTCCCTCACAACTTCCGAAGCCTTCAGTTCTACACTTGAAGTAACAAAGGAGGAGATACACATGAAATCAACAAAACTTGCAATCGCCTTGGCGGGTCTTTTAGCCGTCTCGGGCACAGGCGTATATGCCGCGACGAATGACACGACGACAGATGAATCGACAACGACAGCATCCACCCAATGTGAACGCGGCGAGCGAGGTCCTGGTATGTTCGGTGATCGGGAAGCAGGTCATGCCGCTCTCATCGAGGCACTTGGACTGACGGAAGAAGAAGTGGATGCTGCTCGCGAAAACGGGCAATCACTTCCTGAGCTTGCAGAAGAAAAAGGGATCTCAATTGAAGCGTTCATCGATGCCATCATGACATCGCATGAAGAAAAACTGGCAACCGCTGTGGAGGAAGGAAACTTGACGCAAGAAGAAGCCGATCAAATCCTTGCGGATCACGAAGAACGTTTTGCCGATGTGACGAGTTATGATGATTTAGAAGATGCTCGAGGCATGCGTGGCGGACGTGAAGGTGGTCGCCATGGGCATGGGCACGGTCCACATCATGACGATTCATCCTCTTCAGATGACGATGCTTCAACAGAGGGCGACAGCAACGTAGAAAATCAAAGCAACAGCTTATAAGTCAAAAGGCAGCCACCGCAAGTGGCTGCCTTTTCATATGACGAGTAATAACAACGCATAACCCAACAATCCGATTAAAAACGCACCAAAACTACTTTCACGTTCAGCAGGCAACTCTTCTTTCATGACGTTCAAAATCACCCCTCCTGCTAAAAAGGCGACAACGATGGACAAGCCAAGTTCATTTACTTCTGCAAATGTACCGACTCCCCATCCTATAAGCACGGCAAGCGCTAAGAAGATGCGCCCTTGTCGATCGTAAAGTTGCTGATGATGCTGACGCAATCCTTGATCGACCGTGACAAAGTGTATGCCGAGCGCCACAAAGTAAAGGAACATCGTACCATTCGATTGAAACTCACTTTCTGCGAGTACATAACCGATGCTAAACGTATAAAGCGTGAACGAACCGATGTGAATCCAAAATACATACGGTTTTTGTTTGCGTTTATTCGCCGTCGCGAAACGTTCGAGTCCATAGAAGACAGCTAGTCCTAACATACTGATAATCAAGATATGGTTCTCAAGGGAAGCGAAGACGTTATTTCCAATCTCTCCTTCGAGTTCACGTTGATATTCATTTAACTCTGGCAACAGATGAAGAAATACATAAGCAACGGCAATCCCGCCAGCCACTGACAAAAAACGGCTCCTCGGCACTTCACGCACGTGAATGAGCTTTCCTGAAAAAAAGTGAATCACGGCAAAACCGAGTGCAAACCAAAAACTTAACTCGAACACATAAGCCCCTCCCAGATTAAGACTTCTCTTTATGTGCTCTTACCCTTTCATCGTATGCTACATTCATTTTCGGTTAGAGTGCTCTTGTTTCTTTCTTGCCCGAATCTCTTTCTCCACTCGTCGTAACGCTTTTTTCGATCCTCGTGCAAAGTCGTGCGCTTCCTTTCGTTCTTGATACGTCGTAAACAACGTATCCAAATCATAATCAGCCGGATAAAGTTCCGTTGCCCGTGCTTCTAACCGCACACGACGACTCGGCAACTCTATATACTCTGCATCCACAAACACTCGTACATGCCGACGCGATGCATCAAACGAATAAACAAGACCGACTTGATTCGTCTCGAGTAGACGAACACGGTCACCTTTTTCAAAACGCTCTGCTTCTTCAAGTGGTACCACTTCCACTTCTCGCGTTATTTTAGATTCATCGACTTTCGTAGTGTCATACGTTTTCTCGTTCATGTAACGAGATGCCTGTTTGAGAATCGCTTCCGGTAACTTCATCTTGCGAGCGATAAATAAGGCGTTGCTGTCGCCAGACTGCCCCATGAGCAGCCGGTATTTCGGTTCGAGCGTTTCCGGGTCAAACTGCATCGCAGCGTTCATGAAATCCGGATGCGCTTCAGAATACGATTTGATTTCTCCATAATGCGTCGACGCCACGACGATCGCGCCCCGTTTATATGCCGCTTCTAAAATGGCAATCGCAAGGGCGGCCCCTTCATTCGGTTCCGTTCCACTTCCGATTTCGTCGAATAACAAGAGCGACCGTTTTCCAGCGGTTTGCATGATTTTCGCGACATTGTGCATATGCGCCGAGAATGTACTGAGCGCCGACTCCAGATCCTGGTTATCTCCGATATCGACGAACACCTCATCGAATGTCGAGATGACCGTATCGGGATGGGCCGGAATATGCAGACCCGTCATCGTCATGAGACTGAGGAGTCCAATCGTTTTCAATACGACCGTCTTTCCGCCGGCGTTTGGTCCCGTGATAATCAAGCCGCGATAGTCCGTACCGATGGCAAAATCAAGTGGCACAGCGCTTTCTAAGAGCGGATGGCGTACTCGTTTCAATCGAATGCGCCCGGTCGCATTCACATGTGGTGTCACGCCATCAATCGACTGACTGTACTTTCCTTTGGCGAAGACCATATCGTACTGGGCGATGACGTCGAGCGTCGCCTCGATGTCAGGAAGAACTTCTGCCACGGCTCCCGTCAACGTCGCTAGTACTTGATACACTTCTACCGCTTCTTCCGTCCGTTTGACGACGAGTTCGGCGTTCAATTTTGAAATGGCTTCCGGTTCAATAAAGACCGTCGTACCGCGATTCGATGTGTCCACAATCGTACCCGCCACTTTATGCTTATATGAAGCTTTGATTGGAATGGTAAAGCGGTCCTGTTTTTTCGTGATGAATCCGTCTTGAATCATCTCGCGATTCGCGGCACTCTTCAAAAACTTGGCCAACCGCTCCTCGATGCGTCCTTCGAGAATGTCGACTTGTTTTCGAATTCGCTTCAACTCTTTTGACGCCTCATCGACGACCTGACCGGCTCGAATCGCTTGCGTGATGTCTTCTTCGAGTGTTCGCCATTCGCCCATTCCGGCAGCATATGCAGACAAAAGCGGTGCGAAAAATTCATGTTCAAGCATGAATCGCTTCAGCTTGCGCGCGCCTCGTAAAAATTCAGCGACTGCTTCAAGTTCTGTTGCCTCGAGTTGGATCCCTCGCTGTAGTTTCCCGATGATGGTTTCCATATCAGATACCCCGATGAATGGGACATGTGACGTCGCATCTAAAATCGCTCGTGCTTCAGACGTTTCCTGAAGACGTTTCTTCACCGTCGAAATATGGCTCGTCGGACGTTGCTGTCTGAGTAGTCGTCTTCCGAATCCGCTGATGCAGAAACGCTCTACTTTTGTCATCAATTCATTGTATTGTAATTTTTCAAATGTTTGTTCGTTCATGTGTCTCTCTCCTCAAATTGTAGAATCGAGATACCGCGCAAACAAAAAAGCGTCGGTCGATGACGACCAACGCAAAAAGACAGACCGGTGTCTGGCAGTTTTTGATGGGCGGTATCTGTAACGGAACATGACGGCATGACAAAAAGACGTGTCATCCGACATTTTTCAGTTCGTTAGGCAGATACAACCTCACTCATTAACATGCAACACCTTTCTTCAATAGATTCGCCCTTACTATACAACAGATTCGTCACCTTGTAAAATTTTAGAGAACGCTTTCAAAAAAAGACTTGTGTCTCAAATCCACACATGTTATGTTGAACGTGAAGAAACGAATAGCGATCACATGTGACTGATTCGATCAGGCATGGGGTAAGACGTACGGTGCATGCCACCCGTCTATACTCCATGCCTGTTTTGTTTTTCCTCGTTTTGCGTTAAGAAAGGATGTAGAAGATATGCTATGGAATAAGTTAATGAATCGACACAAACCGACACTGCACTCGCCAATGGAAGGAGACGTTATTCCACTCGATCAAGTAGCTGACCCGGTCTTCAGTGAAAAGATGATGGGAGATGGCATTGCCATCACACCAACAGACGGAGCAGTCGTCTCACCAGCTGACGGAGAGATCGTACAAATCGCTCCGACCAAGCACGCCATCGGTATTCGGACCGAGGATGGTGCTGAGATTTTGATTCACGTCGGGCTCGACACCGTCGAACTCGAAGGTCGACCGTTCGACCTCCGTGTAGATGTAGGTGACCACGTGAAAACAGGACAGCTGTTAATGACAGCCGACTTAACCCAAATCCATCAAGCTGGTAAAGACACGGTCACGCCAATGGTCGTGACGAATGGTGGCTCGCTTGCCCATCATTACGCCTTCACATTCACGAAGGAAGCCGTCCCGGGTAAGACGATTGTCGCCCGAGTGGAAGCGTGACTCCGGAACAAGGAGGACACATGATTAAGATCAAAAAGATTCTAAACAACAATGCGGTCATCGTCTCAGACGATGGGGAAGAAAAGATTGCGATTGGTCCTGGCGTCGCCTTTAAAAAGACGAAGAACGACATCGTGAATCCCCATAAAATTGAAAAATTGTTCATCATGCCGGAAAACGACAAGTTTCAACAGTTGTTGAGTCGAATCCCAGTTGAACACTTTACCGTTTCCGAGGACATTATTTCTTACGCAGAAAAACGGCTTGAGACATCGTTCAACGAACACATCCACATCGTCTTGACCGACCATATCTCATTTGCCATCGAGCGGGAGATGGATGGCATCTCGTTACGCAACAAACTGTTGAACGAGATTAAAATCCTTTATCGGAATGAATATGATATTGGACTATGGGCGATTGAACATATCGCAGAAAAATTGAACGTCCAAATGCCGAAAGACGAAGCCGCGTTCATCGCGCTTCATATCCATACGATGAAAGTGAAAGGAGGTGATTTACGCAAGACGGTCAAACAGACAACGATTGTCCGCGACATGATTCAATCGATTTCACGACGACTCGATGTATCCATTGAAGAAGATGACTTATCCTATCAACGATTATTAACACATTTACGGTTCGTCATGGATCGGGTCAACCATTACGATCATCACACGATTGATGAAGATATGCTCCGCATGATTCAGACGAAATTCACGTCTGCTTATGCGTGCGCATCTGATGTCGCAAAAGAAATGGAAGAGACATATGGCATCGTCTTGCCCGAGTCAGAACTTGGCTATATTACGCTCCACATTCAACGTCTACAAGATCAACACCACCAAAAAGGAGGAAATCAAAAATGATGAACTTTTTCCAACGTCTCGGACGTTCCCTCATGTTACCGGTTGCCGTACTTCCTGCTGCCGCGATTCTCATGGGGATTGGTTATTGGATTGACCCAGTCGGCTGGGGATCTGAAAACATTGCAGCTGCATTCTTAATTAAAGCGGGTGCGGCGATTATCGATAACATTCCAATTCTTTTCGCAGTCGGGGTCGCTCTCGGAATGGCTAAAAACCGCGATGGCTCTGCGGCACTCAGTGGACTCGTCGCCTTCTTGACCGTCACAACACTTCTCTCTGCTGGCACGGTCGCCTTATTCCAAGGTGTTGATGTTGAAGCCGTCAACCCAGCATTCGGGAAGATTGCCAATGCGTTCGTCGGGATTCTTTCTGGTCTCGTCGCTGCTTCGATGTACAACCGCTTTAGTCACGTCAAATTACCGGATGCCCTCGCGTTCTTTAGTGGGAAGCGTCTCGTTCCAATTATGACGGCATTCTCGATGATTCTCGTATCGGTCGCACTTTACTTCATCTGGCCGGTCGTTTACACAGGCCTCGTTGGATTTGGGGAATCGATTTCTAAACTTGGCGCATTCGGTGCCGGACTTTACGGATTCTTTAACCGTCTCTTGATCCCAACCGGACTTCACCACGCCCTCAACTCGGTCTTCTGGTTCGACGTTGCAGGGATTAACGACATCGGAAACTTCTGGTCGGGTGAAGGTGAGAAAGGTGTAACGGGAATGTACCAAGCAGGTTACTTCCCAATCATGATGTTCGGTCTTCCTGCCGCAGCACTTGCGATGTACCATACAGCGAAGACAAAACGTAAGAAACAAGCGGCTTCGCTTCTACTCGCAGCTGCATTCGCTTCATTCTTTACAGGGGTAACTGAACCACTCGAGTTCTCATTCATGTTCCTCGCACCAGTTCTTTACCTTGTACACGCAGTCCTTACAGGAATCTCGCTCTTTATCGCGGCAACGTTCCAGTGGACAGCCGGGTTCGGATTCAGTGCAGGATTGGTTGACTTCGTGTTGAGCTCGCGCTTGCCGCTTGCGAACCAACCATACATGTTACTCGTTCAAGGTCTTGTCTTTGCAGTCATCTACTACGCAATCTTCCGCTTCATGATTGTGAAGCTCAACTTGGCGACACCAGGTCGTGAACCGGATGAAGTTGTGGATGCAGTCGCAAGTGAAACGACAGACGGCGAAACGAAAGTGGCGCCGGTCGCATCTGCTTCAGGTAACGAATTCTCAGCGATGGCGAATATGATTTATGACGGTCTCGGCGGTGACAGCAACGTCACAGGAATCGAGTCTTGTATCACACGTCTACGTGTCGATGTGAAGGACATGGATACCGTCAATCAAGATCAAATCAAGAAAGCCGGCATCCCTGGCGTTAAAGTCGTCAGCCCGAATCACATTCAAGTCATCGTCGGCACAAACGTTCAGTTCGTCCTCGATGAGATTGAAAAAATCCGTAGCCACCGCGCCGTATAAACGTCGAAAGCCACCTCATTCGGGTGGCTTTTCTTGTTTTTGTGCATAGTGTTTGTAGAATTGAATGAAATAGTAGAGGAAAATCCACGGCAAGATGTATTGCGTAAGCCACGTAATGACACGCATCAATTGCCAAATTGGATTATTCAATACAAAACCTGATAAGAAAATGACGACACAAAATCCAAGGACGAACCCTATGTACTTCTTTTTACCCAACTCATCCACCCCCTTATTTCCCCAGTTCAGTGTAACACAAAGAGCCTGCCGCAACCGGACAGGCTCTACTCACATTTGACGAAGTCGGGAAATCCGCTCGACTGGATCGGGGTGTGTCGAGAACAGTCCGCTCACTTTCTTCTTAAGTGGATCGGAGAAGTACAGTGGGGCCGAGGCACTCGAGGCTTGCCCGACCGGCGTTTCGACATTGGCAATCTTCTCAAGCGCTGAAGCGAGAGCATCCGGGTTTCGGGTCAGTTCCGCTCCACTCGCATCTGCTAGAAACTCGCGATTACGTGAGATCGCCATATTGATCAGCATCGCGATGAGCGGAGCCAACACTAATAAAACAAGTCCAATGATGAGGAAGATGGGATTCTGATTTTGGTCACGTCGTCCCCCACTGATGCTTCGGAAAAATAACATCCGTGAACCGATATCACTCATAATGGCGATGACCGAAACGAGTGCGAGTGTGACCGTCGAGAGTCGCACGTCATAGTTTTTAATGTGTGCGACCTCATGCGCAATCACACCTTCCACTTCTTCGCGAGACAATCGTTCTAGTAATCCCGTCGTAACGGCGACAGCCGCCTTTTCCGGCTTCAGACCTGTCGCAAATGCGTTCGGTGACGAATCGTTAATGATAAAGATGCGGGGCATCGGTACGCGCGCGACCATCGCCATATTTTCGACCGTGTGCCATAAAAAGCGGTGTTCTTCGACCGATGTCACCTCTTGCGCCCGATTCATCTTCATGACGATATTCGTGCTCGACATGATGACGATGCCGACATAAAACAAGGAGAACACTGGTGTGAAAATCAAACCTGGGATTGCGTCTCCATAGTTCACATAGGAAATGGCCGCTCCGACGAGAAGGACAAACAACACAAACCCTGTGACGATGAAAACCGTCTTCACTTTATTCTTTCGAATCTGTTCATAGAGGAGCATACTTGCCACCTCGATTCATCAAAACGAGACGCGAACGTTCTCGCGCTCTTCGGCACGCGCCTCAAGCATATCGCGCTTTTCAAAATGGTGCACAGAGGCAATGATGTTCGTCGGTACCGATTCAATTTTTGTGTTGTACTTCATGACCGTATTGTTATAAAGCTGACGAGAATACGCGACCTTGTTTTCCGTCTGCGTCAATTCTTCTTGCAACATCTTGAAGTTCTCGTTCGCCTTCAAATCCGGATATGCTTCACGAAGCGCGAATAGATTTTTCAGCGCCCCGCTCAGTTGGTCGTTCACCGCCATCTGATCTTGGCGATTCGACTTCTCCCCAAGCTGATTTCTCAGTTCGACGACCTTCGCGAGCGTCTCCTGCTCGTGTTTCGCATAACCTTTCACCGTCTCGACCAAATTCGGAATCAGATCATACCGCCGCTTTAACTGTACATCGATTTGAGCCCACGCCTCATCGACCCAGTTTCGATATTTGACGAGCCCGTTGTACATCGAAAAATAGATGAGTACGAGCACGACAACCGCTACAATCGCAATAATCCACCCCATGTTGGCACCTCATTTCTTCATTTTCTCCTGTATTAATTCCCTTTACTCGTATAAGATAAGCTTAACTTTCATAAAAATTAGCAAATGGTTGCAATTCTTAATGCGTTGATCACAAAGGAGTGTACGCAATGGTTGTCACGAATGCCGAAGTACGTTTGACCGAATTGTTCGAAGAGATGGTGTCACTAAGACGCCATTTTCACCAATATCCAGAGCTATCTTTTCAAGAAGTTGAAACGCCGAAGATGATCGCCTCTTATCTCCGCGAACTTGGGATTGAAGTACGTGAACACGTTGGCGGTAATGGAGTCGTCGGTCGAATCAAAGGCGGAGATGGCCCGACCATCGCGTTACGGGCCGATTTTGACGCGCTTCCCATCCAAGATGTGAAAGACGTCCCGTATCGTTCAAAAGTAAATGGGGTCATGCATGCTTGTGGACACGATGCCCATACAGCGACGCTTTTGGTTCTAGCGAAAGTATTGACCGAACTGGACCTTCCGGGAGACGTTGTGCTGATTCACCAGTTCGCCGAAGAATTGGCTCCCGGTGGCGCTAAACCGATGATTGAGGACGGCTGTCTCGACAATGTGGATTATATTTATGGTGCGCACATCTGGACACCCCTCCCATTCGGAACAGTCGGCGTCAAAACAGGTCCCGTCATGGCGGCAGCCGATCGCTTTGAATTGACCATCACAGGAAAAGGTGGTCATGGTGCGATTCCGCAACATACGGTCGATGCCCTCATGGTCGCCGTGAATGTGGCGAACCATCTCCAACAAGTGGTCAGTCGACGCATCGACCCGCTGGAACCTGCCGTTTTGACCATCGGGACTCTCCATTCCGGACAAGCGTTCAATGTGATTGCCGAAGAGGCCAAGTTGTCTGGAACCGTGCGTACGTTCACTTCAGAGACGCAAGAAAAAATCATCACGGATATGGAACGTATGATTCGTTCTGTCTGCGCTGCGAGCGATGCCGAGTACGCGCTTGACTATATAAAAGGTTATCCAGCCGTCGTCAATCATGTAAGAGAAACAGAATTCGTCCGCCAAAGTGCGAAAGAAACCGTCGGCGAAGACGGTGTAATCGAGATGGCACCACTCATGGTCGGAGAAGACTTCGCTTACTATTTAGAACAAGTACCAGGCAGCTTCTTTTTCACAGGCGCTGGAAACCCTGAACTCTCAGCGATTTTCCCTCACCACCATCCTCGTTTCGATGTGGATGAACGAGCGATGCTCCACACGGCTCACATTTTGCTAGGCGCTTTACAACGAACATGGATGACACATGAAAAAGAGGATTGATGCAATCGCATCAATCCTCAAGTTGTTGACGAACCAGATTCGTTGCACGACCTGATTCGTTTTCTTTATTTTCTAATTAGAAAAGTCAATCAACCAAAAGATGGAAAATGTTAAAAACATCAAACATCTCTTTTTTATTTCTATGTAACTTTCTGAATAAATTTACTTGATGTATTGAGAGTGAAACGAACGCGTCATTGTAATATCCCGAGAGAACAGAGTTCCAATCCCCTTAACAAACACAACCCATGAAAAAGTCCCATGTCCATAAGCCTTTCCACTCTTTTTTGTAGAGCTCAATGTAGCGTATGCTTGGTTTTGCTTCCAGTGGAAACCAAGAGTTACTCCAGTGTGAGATGTCCACACTTTTGTTTTGGTAATTAGTCCGTTAGACCCTTTAGTAGCCGTGACATACAAGTTTAATTTAGATGCACCATGCCATTGGCTCTTTGAAAATGTAGTAGTTGCTGCATTGACAGTCTGTGGATTAAATAAATCTAATAAGTTATTGTTTGATTTATTATCAAGAGATACCTCTAAAGGCGATTGAGCTTCAGCAATAAACTGTTCAAACTCTTCGATCGAATCAAAATTCATAACGATTGTATCTGCTGAAATTTCTTCTTCACTGATTGGTTGTAGGTTATTTGAAGATAAAATTGATTGAATTTCTTTTTCTTCAGATAAAGTCTTTGAAGTGGCTATTGCTTCTTGCGCCTCAATAAATTCATATTCGGCAGACGTCATATGATCTAGAACTTCTTTAGGCTCGCTTTCAGCTTTTGGTAATACTGTTCCTCCAAACATTAAAGTTGTTGCTAGAACAGTCGATAGAATTACTTTATTTAGCTTCAATTTTACGTTCTCCTTTTTTTCTGAAAATAATTTTATAAACGAAAAATACAATTGTAGCAGCAGCAGCAACATTAATTGTTTGCCAAATTATATCTAGCATTAATTCCCCTCCTCGCTTCCCTTTCACTATTGTATATCTTATCAATTATTTACCTTTTTTAAAATACTTTTTTGGAATTTTTTGTTTTTGACCATCTCATGAAAAAAAAGACACCCTTCGATAGGGCGTCTTTTTGCTCTAGTATGTCTTTCTCAACGTAATCATCGGCATATTAAATCCATCTTTCAGCTTTAGGATTAGCAATTCGCATCAATCCTCTTCTTTGACTGGTTCTGTTAATTCAGACACGAGCACTTGGTCGACACGTTTGCCGTCCATATCCACGACTTCGAAACGAAGGCCATACGCTTCGACCACGTCCCCCCGCTTCGGAAAATCACCTAATGCGTAAATAACGAGTCCGGCGAGCGTATGATACGAGTTGCGTCCCTCATCGAAGCGATCGTCCCGAATCTCGAACGTTCGTTTCAAGTCCTCGATTCCGAGTAACCCGTCCGCTAAATACGATCCATCCTCACGACGAACCACTTCCGGTGTATCTTCTTCAATCATCACTTCTCCGACGATTTCTTCTAAAATGTCGAACAATGTGACCATCCCGAGGAATCCACCGTATTCATCTAAGACGAATGCGATCTCGACACCATTTTTCTGCATCATCTGAAGCACTTGACTCGCTTCACGTTGCTTTGGCACGATCAGCGGTTGCTTGATGCGTTTTAAAATTTGTGACGGTTCACGCAATGTCGGTAACGTCAAGATGTCACGTACGTCGATGTACCCGACAAAGTCATCAAGCGAGTCGCGTCCGACCGGTAACTTGTTATGTTTACTTTCATAAATCGATTTCTTCATATCGTCCATGTCATCTTCTAAGTCGACCCATTCGAGCGTCGTCCGTGGTTGCATGAGCTCATAAATCAATTGATCATGAAACGCAAAGACCCGTTCGACTTGCCGAACTTCTTCATGGGCGAACTGTCCTTGTTGAGCGCCTTCAAACAAGAGTTGTTTGATCTCGAGTTCAGTTTCCCCACTCGTCTGTTCCGCCTTCAACCCTAACAATTTGAATAAGAAGAGTGTCGACTTCGATAAAATCCAAATGAATGGTTTCATCACCTTGCTGAATAGATCGAGCGAAGGAATGATCGCCATCGTGACTTTCTCAGGCGAGACGAGCGCAATCCGTTTCGGGACCAATTCACCAATGATGAGCGACAGATACGTAATAATCGTAACGACGGCCACATAAGCAACGGTTCCGGCATACTGCGTACTCATTCCGGCTTGTTCAAATGCCGATGCGAGCGGTGCCGAGAAGCGTGCGCCCCCGTATGCCCCGTTAATAATCCCAATCAATGTGATTCCGACTTGAACGGTCGACAACAAATCTGTCGGGTCTTTCGAATAATGAAGCGCAATCTTGGCACTTCGTTTCCCTCGATTTGCTTCAACCTCAAGTTTTGCAGGCTTCGATGAGATGAGCGCAATTTCTGTCATCGCAAAAATCCCGTTCAACACAATCAAAAACAAAACAATCAACAAATCAATCACTATGGAAGAATCCACTTTTTTCATCACCTCAGCTATTTTTAAAACCATACCGTTTCATTTTATCAAAAAATCGTTACCAACCTGTACCCGTTTTGCTCGAAAAAATAGCCACTCCTTATGAAGTGGCTTCGTTGACGGCTTGTTTGGCGACGGCTGCGGTCTGAGACTGTTTAAAGAGAATAACTCCGACGAGCAGGACCGTAAGCCCAACGACTTGTCCAGCCGATAACGTGATTTGAGGCATCCCGAAGGCGCCATACAAATCGACGAGTAGCGCCCAAATGAGTTGTGACACGAGAATAAGTGACACGGACAAAGTCGGTCCAAGCAACTGGATGCTCCGCATGACACAATACACGACACCGACCCCAAGTAACCCACCAAGCCAATAGATGGGTGACACATCACGTAATCCGGAAAGATTGCCTCCGAATAACAGTAACGGAATGATGGATCCGATTAATCCAACGATAAAAACCAACACTGTCGTCGCCCAGGCTCCTAAATTTGTATTCATTTTTGCATTGACTGCCGCCTGGACACTAATGAATGCTCCAGCCACTGCTGAACAGATGATTCCAAAAATCATATAACCTCTCCTTACTCATAAAACATGCCGTTCGCACGTTCCTTCAATCGCTCACTATTTAATATGACAACTTCTTTTCTCGTTCGCGTGACCAATCCTTCATCGACGAACGCCTGCAACGTCCGATTCAAATGACGATAACTCGTCCCAAGCCATTCGGCGACTTCTTTACGCTTCAGTTGACTCATTTCAGCTTGAAACAGCTCGTTACCCGATTCACTAAGAGAGATCAAATAGCCCGCCAACCGTTCTTCAAGTGTCGACATGAGATGGTTGGATGAGGCGTTCGCCTCGATGAACAGCTTTTCGGACACCCCACGCAATAGATGTTCCGTGAATTCGATCGTACGATTATGACGACGAAGTGCCTCGAACGGAATCCGTAAGCAGGTTACCGAACCAACCGCCTCGACAGTATGCAATACGTTACGACCACTCGCATATTCGATGTCTCCAATGAGCGTCGGCGCAGCTTTCAAACGAAGCAAGCGCAACTTCCCTTCTTCACTGAGTGTATAGATTTTGACACGTCCTTCGAGCACGACGAACAAGGATTCAATGTGTTGATTGTTCGAACAAAGCATTGTACCGGATTCATAAGTGACTAAAGAAGAAGCTTCAAGCGTTTCGTTAGAAAAAAGGTGATTCCACTGCAATCTTGTCAGTGCATCCATCATATTCATCATGAGAATTGAACTCCTTACGCGAATGTATAGATTCCGATCCCGACGACCATCAAGACGAGTCCCATGACCTGTCCCGTATTCATCGGCTTCCGTTTGACACCAAACCAACCGTTCAAATCGATGATAAAGGCGCCTAGCAATTGTGCCACAAGCAGGACACAGATTGCCCACGTCACACCAAGTTGTTGAATCGCTGTCAGTTCGCCGAAGACGACGAATACACCGAATAGTCCACCTAGACTATAATACCAAGGGACACGTTTGAAAGCTGTCATGTCTGCATCTCGTTTGAAAAAGTAAATGACGAGCGCTAACAGAAGTCCGACAAAATGGACGATTGTGACAGACATCCACGCCCCTACCGCATCTCCTAGTTTGGCATTAAAAATTCCTTGTAAAGCAATAAACGTACCAGATAGTATGGCAAATATAATTCCCATGTCATTCCCCTCTCTCTTCGTCTGACTGTACAAAAAGAATGACCACTTGAATAGGACATATGTCCAAAAATAAAAAGCAACTTCGAATAACCGAAGTTGCTTTATCTATTTATCCTAGCAATTTGACAAGTTCTTTTCCGACTGCTTCAGAAGACTGAGGGTTTTGACCTGTGACGAGTCGCTCGTCGACTGCCACATTCACTGCCCAGTTGTCGGCTCCTTTGAACTGTCCGCCTTGATTGCGTAGTCCCGTCTCAAGTAAGAATGGTACAGCAGAATCGAGTTGCATTTCTTTTTCTTCTGCGTCCGTGAATCCTGTCACTTGTTTATCTTTGACGAGTGGTTCATCGTTGCTCAGTTTCACATTGACCAATCCAACTGGTCCGTGGCAAACGGCACCGACAATATTTCCACTCTCATAAACGTTACGAATAACGCGTTGTAGCGTTTCATTTTCTGGGAAATCGACGACTGTCCCATGACCACCTGGCAAATAAATTGCGTCATACGACTCGTCTGCGACTTGATCAAGTCGCGCTGTGTCTTTGAGCAACTCGCGTGTATTTAGAATGTCTTCTGACAAGCCATCTTCTAAACTATTTGCATCGATTGGCACGTCTCCACCTTCGATACTCGCGACCGTCACTTTGTATCCTTCTTTTTCAAATAACAAGTAAGGCACGGCAAACTCTTCAAGCCAAAGTCCCGTTGCGTGGCCATTTGATAATTGATTCGCTGACGTCGTGACAATCAGTACATGTTTCGACATACTCAATTCCTCCTTCAATAATGAACATACGACACTATTGTTCCCGATTCATCATCCGTTAAACCTTATGAACTGCCTCACCGTCATCAGGTAGTTCTTTTTTTGACCTGGTGATTTATTCGTCCTGCCTTTTTTCCACATCCTTTTATACTGTAGATGAATCGACACTTAGACCTATGAAGGGGATATCTCGTATGACGAAACGAATGAATGACTGGGGGTTTCTCATTGTTGTCGCCATCATCATCTTGTTGCTTGTGCTCGGTCAGTTGCCAATCTTCATGTAATCTTCACGGTATTCCTTCACAAACTGTAGTATGATGTCGTTGTAAGCACTTACACTAAACCCGATATGAAAGGATGAAGTTTACTATGTCAGAACGTATTTTCATCAGTCCGGCTAAGTATGTGCAAGGGAAACAAACGATTGATCGCATCGGAGAGTATGTCGCTCACTTCGGTTCAAACGCTTTACTCATCGCGGATGACGTCGTCTGGGAATTGGTCGGTTCGCGTGTGACACATTCACTGCAGGCGAGCAATATTGAAGCGACGAAAGCAGATTTTGTCGGAGAAGCATCAAAGCATGAGATCACTCGAATCGCCACAGATGCCAAAGAAAGTGGCACAGCGTTCGTGATTGGTCTCGGTGGCGGTAAGACGCTTGATACAGCAAAAGCGGTCGCAGATGAATTGGATGCGCGCATCGTCATTGTACCGACGATCGCCTCGACAGATGCACCGACGAGCGCACTTTCAGTCATTTACACAGATGAAGGCAATTTCGAAAGTTATCGTTTTTATAAAAAGAATCCAGATCTCGTTCTGGTGGACACCGAGTTGATTGCACAGGCACCGCCACGCTTCCTTGCATCAGGCATTGCCGACGCTTTGGCGACGTGGGTTGAAGTCCGAAGTGTCCTTTCATTTGGAGGAAAGACGATGGCCGGTGGTGTCCCGACGCTTGCGGCGGAAGCAATCGCCGAACGTTGTGAAGAAGTATTATTCACGTATGGTATTCAAGCGTATGAAGCCGTCAAAGCAAAAGTCGTCACACCTGCGCTCGAAGCCATCGTTGAAGCCAACACCCTATTGAGCGGTCTCGGCTTTGAAAGTGGTGGTTTGGCTGCAGCCCATGCCATTCACAATGGATTTACCGCGTTAGAAGGGGACATCCACCATTTGACGCACGGTGAAAAAGTTGCATTTGGAACACTTGTGCAACTCGCACTCGAAGGACGTCCTCAAGAAGAATTCGAGCAGTACGTTGCCTTTTATATGGCACTCGACTTGCCGGTCACACTCGAAGATATCAAATTGAAAGATGCATCTCGAGAAGATATCTTGAAAGTCGGAAAAGCCGCCACGGCAGAAGGCGAAACGATTCATAGCGGTTTTGATGTCACGCCAGAAGAAGTTGCAGACGCCATCATCGCAGCCGATCGATATGCCCGTCTTTATCAAGAACGGTTATAAAAATAGCGAGAGGAAGCTCACACGGCTTCTTCTCGCTGTTTTTTGGTCGGGATGAACGAAAGGACAATCCCAACCCCCATACAACTGACTGTCAGGAAAAAGAAAGTCAGCTGGTTCATATAAATGATATTCGTGAACTGGTTCCACCCTTCGGCGAAAGACTCATTCGTAGATAAACGAATCCCTTCCCGAAGAGACGTCGCTTGCGATTGATTGGTCACCCAGGCAATCCCGGCCATGATGAGACTACCCAAACCTAACACGATTCTCCCCATCGGTCGCACGGATGCCGTGACTCGACGTGTCATACGAACCGTAATCCAAATGAACAATAACAGAAACGGCCATCCAATCAAGAGCACAATCCAGTATATATTCCCTTCACTCGGTGTTTCCGAATACGGGGTTGTCATTACTTCACCAAGCTTAAAGATTACAAACGCGATCAACGTCACGATAAACCATGCTTTTATTAACTTCTCCATCTCAACACCTCGTCCTTAGTATAGCAAAAACACCGTATGCGTCTGCATACAGTGTTTAGTCTTTCGGGCGGACGACGTAGTAAATCAAAATGACGAGCCACGTCCACACTCCTGTAAAAATTCCGATAATCCCGACGATGAAGAATCCGAGCGGAATCATCGATTTCGTTCGATTGTAGTCCTTCCACATATTCGATAGCCCTTTAATATTAAAGTATAAAAAGGCAAAGAACAGGACGAGCAACAACAGTGGTAATCCAAATAAGACTTCCATTCGCTCACTCCTTTCTACGATCTCATTCGTTATGTTTATTGTATCTGTTTTGGTGCCTCGCTTCATCGGACCCAAGCTGTATCCTCATCCGACCTAAGGATGGATAAAAGATGCTCAGTCCATCAAGAAAGCGGGAAAAGGAACATCATCTAACCCACGAGGAGGCGTTTTGCCATGAAGTCCCTGCGTATCTTGATTATTTGTCTGCTCTTGTTGCAAGCTTCGCCGGTGACAGCGGCATCATCGTCCCCACAACCAGGTTACACCATCAAAACAACCTACCTATACGGTCGTGCGATGCAATCTTCTGCTGTATTGAAGACGTTACGAACGAATGTCCCTGTCCGTTACACCACGTATAACCGAAGTTGGTCCAATGTCTATATCGGGAGTACAAAGTACTTCACTCCGACCGCGAACCTGAAAGCCGGTATCCCGAAAATGCCAACGGCCGATCGGTTACGACTCGTCAATAAAACTTATGGGCTCCCGTCCACTTATCGTTCCCCTCAACTTGTGACCTTAACCGTCCCAACTGTTTATCAAAAAGGGAGCGAACGAACACTGATGACAGCGGAAGCCGCTTACGCACTAGCGAAACTGTATTACGCAGGTCGAAAGCAAGGTCATACGTTATACGCACTGAGCGCCTATCGCTCCTATTCGACTCAAAAATCCCTATATGCCTACTGGGTCAATACGCGCGGGGTCGCATACGCTTCAAAATATGTCGCCCGTCCCGGACACAGTGAGCATCAAACCGGTCTAGCGGTGGATATGACGAGTCAACGTATGCGTCTAGGGTTATACGCCTCCTTTGACCAATCGCCTGAAGGAAAGTGGATGATTCAAAACGCCCATCGTTACGGCTTTATCGTCCGTTATCCGAAAGGAAAAGAAAAAATCACCGGATATAATTATGAACCATGGCACTTGCGCTATGTCGGGGTAACCGAAGCGACGATGATGAAGCAGAAGAACTGGGCGTTTGAAGAATGGTGGGGCAAACGTTGAGTGAGCATCCTTTTTTAGACATTTCCCTGTTCACGGTATAATGGAATCATCTTATTCGTATAGGGGGACATGCGGGATGTGGATTGTTATGAATAAACTAGACGTTGAAAAAGGAAAAGTCGATGCGGTCAAATCGCGTTTCGAGACGACAAAAGGAATCGAAGCGATGGATGGCTTTGTCCGGATGCAAGTGTTGACAGATACGTCCGATGCAGCAATGGACCATGTGGTCATCATGACCACATGGCGGGATGCGGCAAGCTTTGAAAATTGGCGCGACAGCAATGCCTACAAGCACGCCCATAAGAAACGAGATGACGGGACGTCGGAAGTAAAACCGATCGTCCTCGGCAACACCGTGACCCAATATGAGGTCGCGATTGAACACCTCGCCTCAACGGAGCGCGTTTAATAAATCTTGAGGACGGATGATTCCAAGTAGCGTTTCATCTGGACTACCAGTCTCCGTAATCAGGAGGGCGTCGTATCGTGCGCCCTCTTTCATTTGCGTGAAGCAGTGTTGTGCTTCGATGACTGTCGCATCTTTTCGAATAAATCGATACCGATGCATATGCGGATCATGATGGAGAACATGCTTCACGCGAACTCCTTTGAGTGATAAGTTGGTTCCGTCGATCGTCTCGGCCAACCAACTGGTCACTCCTTTTTTCGTCAGAAGACCACGCCAAGAGCCGTTGTCGTGATACACAGGAAACTGCGAGTAGTTTTTATCGCGAATCTCTCGGAGCACCTCTGTCAAAAAATCTTCGGACTGAAACGTCACCACTGATTTCGCAAACAATGGGATGACGAGACGTGGATGAAGCAGTTCACGCTCCACCTCTAAAATCAATTCAACGAGCGACTCGTGGGGTTCCGCGATAATGAAATCAGGTTCACGACGCTCATGAACGATGGCATTTCGCAGTTGACTCATTTGATGTAAATCTTCTTTATACCGATCGATGATTGGATTTTGTTTCGCTAACCGATTCACCATATTGCTAAAACTAAAATGCTGTCCGTCTCCCATCTCTCGACTCAAGTAGTCCTCGATTCGATGGTAGGATGCCAAAAATTCTTCAGCACGACTCATGTGACCACCCTCCTTAACGATACATGTATACCCTCTTTTTCATCGTTTCAGCAGGAAACCGTCCATTCATCCCGAATGACATAGAAATCATCTTGATCATCAAGGAGGGCTGTCATGGCGACTTCAGTTCAATCCACATCCCCATCTTCACAACAGTCGACATTTCGCGCGGGACTGCGAGCAGGTATTCCCGTCGCCATTGGATATATCCCGATTGCCATCGCCTTCGGTCTTTTGGCAAAATCGTTTGATCTGCCAAACGTGATCACGTTGTCCATGTCGTTTTTTATCTTTGCAGGAGCGAGTCAGTTCATCACCGTGCAATTGCTGATGACCGGTTCGATGTATTGGGAAATCATTCTGACGACGTTCATTCTAAACTCTCGTCATTTTTTAATGTCCGCCTCGTTGTCGCAACGAATCGATACAACGTCTCGCAAGCTTTTAGCAGCCATTGCGTTCGGTGTCACCGATGAAACATTCAGTATCGCATCCACCCGAAAAGAGGCACGTTCTGGTCTGTTCGTTCTCGGATTGAATACGATTGCCTTTCTCGCTTGGAACATCGGTACTTGGATTGGTGTCTTTCTCGCTTTCGGTCTTCCCGGCACGTTACAAGCGAGCATGGGCATTGCGCTATATGCGATGTTCATCGGGTTACTCGTCCCGTCCTTGACGAATCGCCCCGTCTTCGTTGTTGCGAGTTTCGCCATCGTCATGCAAGCGGTGCTTCATTGGATGATCACGCCGTTCTTTCCGATTTCAGATGGAATTCGGATCATCATCGCGACTGTCGTCGCAGCCGGAATCGGTGCTTTTCTATTTAAGGAGGGTGAGGTCTCATGATGTCCTTATTTTTGCTCGTCCTAGGGTTGGCGCTCGTCACGTATCTTCCTCGCCTCGTCCCGCTACTCTGGTTAAAGGAATTGGCGTTACCGGCATATATGAAACGATTTCTTTCCTTCATCCCGTATGCGGTATTGGCTAGTTTGATTTTTCCGGGAGTCTTGTCTTCGACGACCACTACGACGTCCGCTTTGTTCGGAGGAGTGGTTGCTACGACGCTTGCGCTACTCCGCGTCAATCTCGTCGTTGTCGTTATCGGAGCCGTATTCGGTGTGTACGCATTCCAAACTCTATTCTAAAAGGAGCCGCACACGAGGTGCCGCTCCTTTTTATGCAGATATCGCTTGTCGACGAAGCCTTACGAATACGTCTACAAATTCGCTGTCCCATTGCGTGCCACGACCGCTCTCTAAAATAGAGAGTGCCTTTTCCATCGGCATCCCAGAGCGATAAGGCCGATCAGACGTCATGGCGTCATAAGCATCGGCAATCGCCATGATTCTTCCGAACAATGGAATATCGACCTCACTTAAGCGGTCCGGATACCCTTTGCCGTCGATTCGTTCATGATGCGACCGAACCCCGGCCAAAATCGGTTGAAGGGATGCCGGTAAATGAATTTGACTCAATATATGAATGCCAATCGTCGGATGTTCCTGAATTTTTGAGAACTCTTCGTCTGTCAATTTTCCTTCCTTCAGCAAGACATCATCACGAATCCCGATTTTCCCGATGTCGTGAAGAAGTGCAGACTTATTGAGTAAATCGATTTGTTCCTTTGGCAAATGAAGCGCACGGGCAAGCTCTACCGAGTACATCGCCACACGTTCTGAATGACCGGCCGTATAAGGGTCACGTGCATCGAGGGTTGCCGCGAATAAAATGAAGAGACTGTCCAACAGTTGCGCATTCTCTTGTTCACGAGCGTTCACCGTCTCGACCATTTGGTTGAACCCACCAATCAATTGGGCGAACTCATCTAAATAGGGGTTTTCGATTTTTTGGAGTCGTCCTGATTCCATCTGCTCGATTCCCGACGTCAAGAGTCCAATCGGGCGTTTGATATTGTCATAGAGTAAGAAACTACATAACACTGCAATCCCAACGATAATGACAAGAATCACGAACGCCCAATTCCAATATGTATCCGTCCGAGTCGAGGTCGACAATTGAACGCTCGAGGCCAACATAAACAACATGATTGGAAAGACACCCGTAATGAGCATGCTAATCAATAATTTAGTTCGGACACTGAATGACCGATATGTTGCATGGATAGGCTGATGATAAAGTTCGAAGTGCCTTTCTTTCATATACACGAGTAGCGGTTCCACCGACCGTACCGTCAAAAAGTACTCAATCAACGCGTGCAACACGGCAATCATGACGGCACCGATGGCAGCTAGACCAATCAAACGATACGGTAAATCAATCCAGCCATTGTAAATACATATGGTCGTCAAAGCGATTGACGGAATGGATAATCCAAATAAATGAGGACCCAAAATTCGCTCGACCGTTAAAATTGGGAAGCGGCTCGCTTGTTCGAACGCCGACGCCAATTCTTGTATCGTCGGAGACTCAGTTGCAAAAAACCGTCGGATCGGTCGAATATGTTTACGATACAAAAGAAGTTCTGACGTAATCATGACAATTCCCGAACCGAACATAATGGCCAGAAGTAGTCCGATTTCACGAACTGACAAATCAAGCGTCTGAAAAATGAAAACGCCCCCCACACCAAAAACCGCTAATCCTGAGCCAATCACATAGTTCACAACGAGTGTTCGTTGAAATCGTTCAAACATCCCTCTCACCTCTGTCACTCTTTTCTTTATCTATCGACCAGATTCCTTTCAAAGTTGAACACAAAAAACGGACCTCCACATGGGAGATCCGTGAAAGAATCAATTAAGGGCGTAACGGACCATCGTTGTCGTCAAGTGAACGATTGTCTTGATCTGGAGTGATATTGTCGTGGAACGGATTTGGTTCCGGTCCGTTTACGTGATCTTCCGTTGAATCATGAACGTCTCGCTTCACTTCGTTCTTCGATTGTTCCGCTTCCTGCTTCGACTGCTCAACACCTTGTTTGGCTTGCTGTTTCGCAGCTTCCGCTTCGCGACTCATCTGTTCTTTTTCTTTTTCGAGTCCTTCTTTTGAAACTTCCGTCTCATCAATACGGTGCTCCGCTTTTTTCAAGTAGCGTGCTGCCGTCTCGCGACCGCCAAGCCCGAAAGCAAGACCGAAGGCGAGGGCAACGGCTCCAAGAATAAGAAGGAAGGCCGTATTGACAATCATCGGCGCGATGCCGAGCTGGCTGATGGCCATGAAGAAGACGAGTCCGAGAATCGCATATTTCGCTACGTAACGAAGCGCACTCGGTTGTCCTGCGCCATCGACAAGAACACTTCCGACCAAACGTTCTGCCATGTTAGCTAACCAGAAGCCGACCGCCAAGATGATGAGTGCCGCAATCACCATTGGCAAGTAAGCGAAGATTGCAGTGGCGAGAGACGCCATGAACTCGAGATTCGCCACCTGAAGTGCTTCAGATACGAAGAGTAAGATGACGATCACTTGTACAATGACACCGACCACTTGGGCGATCGACATCGAAGATGCTCGTTCCCCGAAGCCCATTTTATGAGCCAATGAATTGACGCCAAGGTTCTCAAGGAGTGATACAACGACACCCTTCAACCATCTTGCCACGAATACACCGACGAGGACGAGGACGATTGCGACAAGGATGTCTGGAATCATGACAAGAACATCATTGAGCATCGCAATCGCTGGTTCCGAGATTCCTCGAATATCAAGCGCTTCAAGTGCCGAAATCGTGACCGGAATCATGATGAAGATGAACACGATTGTACCGATTGCTTTCGCAAGACTCGATCCCTTCACATAGTCAGAAAGATGGAATCGCTCTGCCAATCGATCTAATCCTGCTGCTTCAAGGAACTTCGTCAAAATGTCACGTACAATCTTCGCGACAATATAACCGATTGCGAAGATGAGCGCTGCTGCGACAAGCTTCGGAATGAATCCAAGGAAACTGTTCAACAAGTCTTCGAATGGTCCGCTGACCCCACGAAGTCCCAATGCGTCAAGTACAGCCGGTAATGCCAATAAGAGAACGAGATAGAAGACGATGTTCGCGACCGTATCGACCCATTTCGTTTGGTTGACACTTGTCGATTCTTGTCCCGTTTTTTCCATCAACTTGCTTAAATTCAAGCGGTGCCCCGCCATTTGAATCCCTTTTTTCAAAAGGGTAGCGATGACCCACGCAACGAGTAAAATCAAACCTGCTTTAATGACACCGATAATCAACCCAGAGAATCCTTCATAAATCTGACTGAACGGCTCCGTAATTGCAGGGACATTCATGAATTCAAAGATGATCAGGAATGCGAGAAGTAACACCCCAAAGAACACCACTTTTGCAATAATGCGTTCAGGTGTCCACTTATCTCCTTTTTCCCCCTCTTTTTTGATACCGGCCCGCTCATCGAGTCGTGCCTTCTTCAATGCTTTTCGTGTCACGTTTTCCAATACTTTCGCCAAGATATAACCGACTACGAGAATAACAATTGCCAGCAAAAGCTCTGGTAGCCATGACATGAACGAATTGAAGTTATACGTTGTATTGTTCATCGAATCTTCCTCCTTTTTTTATGAGATGATTGCTTTTCCTTAACAGTGTTCTTTCTTTAAATACCTATATTTCAAAATCATCAAACCTCATGCACATGACAACTCTTTTACATCACTATTACGATTCCATAGAAATGGGTACGTAAGTTAAGAGAGAAATCGTGTCAAATCCCTTGAGATATGATACGAATAACATGAGAAGTCATTTTAGGAGGAATTCGAATGAACATCGCTTTAGTGGCTCACGACAAAAAGAAAGACGATTTGATTGTTCTCATTAAAACGTATGCACATATTCTAGAGAAACATCAATTGTTCGCAACGGGTACAACGGGTAAGCGGATTGCGGAAGCGACCGGGTTACCGGTTCATTGTTTCCGCTCAGGACCGCTTGGAGGGGACCAAGAAATTGGAGCTGCCGTCGCACGCGGTGAGATGGATATGATCATCTTCTTCCGGGATCCATTGACTGCCCAACCTCACGAACCAGACGTGAGCGCATTGATGCGTCTTTGTGACGTTTATTCCATCCCCCTTTCGACAAATATGGGAGGAAGCGAGATTTTGATTCGCAGCATCGAACAAGGTGATTTCGAGTCGCTTAAACTTTCTCATAATGACGAACCACCTGCGTGACCATGACAAACCAAGAAAGGAGAGGAATCTCCCTGGAACCGAATATGATTCATGACCCGAACGTCCAACAGTTTTTCAACGAAGTGCGCAAGCGCTTGATTGAACTGATTGGAGATGAGGCGGAAGCGGACCGCCTCTTGCTGGCTCTCGCCGGCTATATCCGCCATGCGGAGAAAAGTGGACAGTCGTTAGACAGTCTCTTAAACCAAGATCCGCATGAGTACGCTCGTTTCCTCATCGAACAACCAGAAACAAATGAAGAATATCGCCGTCGCTACCACGTCTTGATCGATGCCTCGGATGAATTAAAACCTCATGAAAAAGCTCAAGCGAATCGAGATTTCGATTGGGCGGTCAATCAACTGGACGAAGCCAAACTCTCATTGAAAGAGATTGAAGTTCGTGATCTTGCATTCCTCGCTTATACGAAAATCGAAGCGCTCAAATCATCACGTGCGATTTGGAACCGTTTCGGCTGGTTACTCGGTATGATTTTGGCATTTTCATACGCCAACTTACTGCTCGTTATCGACGATGTGTTCAGCGGACGGTTGTTCACTGCACCGATGTCGACATATCCGATTGACTACCTGGCCTTCCTGTTACCTGTTCTCGTGACGGGTGCCATCTTCGGTATATTGACCCGTTTTCGGCACCACATTCATACGCTCGGACGACGGATCGCCTTCGCTTTACTCATCGTGGTCGTCTATGTCACGTCCATCTTTTTGATTCAACCGTTATTGATGACACTTGGTTGGTCGTTCATCATTCAATTGACTCCACTGTATGCGCTCATTTTGTTAGCAATCAGTGGTTTCATGGCCATTTGGACGTTGATTGAGTTCGTCTGGAAGAGTACACGTTGTTCGCTCGGAGACGACACGCTCATGCTTTATTATTAATCTGCGCCACTCCTTTCAGGGGATGGCGTTTTTTGTTTCAATTTTGGATAGAACGGAAATTACTCCTATTGTGACGCTATTTGAAGATTGGCAAAAATTAAGGAGGTATTCGATGTCAGAACGTAAAATGATTGGTCTGTTTCAGACGGAACAGGAAGTCATGCATAAAGTAGACGAGTTGAGGGCTGCAGGGGAAGCCGAAAAGAATATGCATGTCGTTGCCAAGCGAGATGGGGAAATCTCTGCTTTGCGTGACCACACGGATGTCAATGCCGAGGCTGGAGTTCGAGATGTAAATTTGCTTGATCGCGTGAAAGCATTCCTACATGGAAGTGACCGTATCCGCGATGAACTTCGCAACATGGGACTCAGCGACGCCGAGGCAGAACAATACTATGATGCCATCGATGAAGGTCAAATTTTACTCTATATCGATCGTCATTCTTATGATCGCTATCCGAATATGTACAAGAAAGATAGCGAACTCGATCATGACAAAGGTGAGAAGGCAGATGGGATTGCTTTTGATGCGAAGCCGTTCAATGATCATGACGAGGAACCAAAAGGGACAACGGATGATCCGATTGTTCGTGGACATTCTGGCCTAGAAGACCATCGACGACTATAAGGAGGAACTATTATGAACGAGAAACGATTCATCAGTATGCACGAGACACAAGATGCAGCGCTTGGAAAAATCGAAGAGTTGCGGGCAAAAGGTTACGAGGATTCACACATTTACGTCGTCACGAAGCATGAAGACAACGTATCGATTTTGAGACGGGACACAGATGTTCATACAGAAGCTGCACATCATGCAAGTTGGTTCGATAAAGTTCGCGCCTTCTTGAGTGGTCATGAAGATGTTCATGCCGGTTTACGAAATATGGGACTTAGCGAAGATGAAGTAAAACGTCATTATGACGATGTTGAAGCCGGTAAGATTCTCGTCTATGTGGATGAGGACTTCGAGCGTCGTCATCAAGACGGGGTGACGGTCGACGCGAAACCGTATCAAGACGCATCATCTACCCATCTCGGTAGTCACACGGACGATGGTTTGGAAATCGACTCGAAACCATATCATGAGGCCAAGACCGTTGACCCAAGTCATCCGGTAGACCCGGAGCAAGACAAGCTTGATAAACAAACAAAGAATCCTGACCGCGAAGAAAAACTACGCGGTCTTGATGATCGTGCTTATCGAAACGATGTCGAAGACCCAGACAACATTCGACGCTTTTAATTGTAAATAGAGCCTGACGCGGACGCGTCAGGCTCTTTGTTATGTCAAACGATTCTTCGGTTCTTTTCCTTCAAGCACGTTAACGATAGCGTCCCGGTTTAACGCCATCATCGCGAGACGTGTCCGAATCGAGGCACTCCCGATATGTGGTAGTGTCGTCACGTTCGGAAGGGTCAATAGTGGATGATCCAAGTCGACCGGTTCTTTCGTGAACACGTCGAGGCCAGCCCCCCAAATCTTTTTCGCCTTGAGCGCCTCATACAACGCCTGTTCGTCAATGATTTCTCCACGAGCCACGTTGATGAAAATCGCTGTTTCTTTCATCTTGGCAAACTCATCTGCCCCAAGCATTCCACGAGTCTCGTCCGTGAGTGGTGCGAGAACGACGACGAAATCAGATTGCGTTAACAGTTCATCGAGCTCCGCATAGGTGAAGCCATACATCGACTCCGACTCGTGACGACGCGTCCGATTATGATACAAGACGTCCATGTCAAATCCTCGCGCCCGTCGTGCGACCGCTTCACCGATTCGTCCCATTCCGATGATCCCAAGTTTCGCTTGATAGAGGTCCATCCCGACATATCCCATCGGAAGCCACGATTTCCACTCACCGGCACGTAAATCACGCTCGGCCTCTCCGAGACGTCGCGCCGTCATCATCATGAGTCCAAACGTCAGGTCCGCTGTCGTTTCCGTCAAGACGTCCGGTGTATTGGTCACGATGACACCCTTCCCTTTCGCTGCCTTCAAGTCGATGTTGTTATAGCCGACGGCCAAGTTAGAGACGACCTCTAAATTCGTTGCACGCTCAAACACTTCACGGTCAATCGTGTCACTAAGCATCGTCCAGAGTGCATGCGCAGATGACGCCTCCTCTAAAAGCACCTCACGAGGAACACTCTGCCCCTCATGCTCCCACATACGCACGTCATAGTGTTCACGAAGCGGCGCGACCGCTTCTTCCGGCAAGCGTCGCGTAATATAGATTCGTTTTTTCATCTTTCTCCCCCTCTCTACGATTACTTGTAGTCTAACAAAAGGGAGTCATTAGGATGGTTGATTCGACTTCGGAGTTTGTTTCAAGAACTGTTCAAACAACGAACCGAACTCTTGATTCAACAACTGCTCGATTGTTTTTGAGGAGTCCATCGCATTTCGATAGGCAATTTCGTTGATGGCGAGTCCGATTGCCCACGTGATCCCTGAGGCAACCGTCGCATTGATGACACCGGCTGCCGCATTCGCTCCCGGGAAGAACTTCATGACATTCAATAGAATCGTTTTCGATAACGTACGTCCGATTTGTGGGATAATCGTGCTTCCGATTAGCGTCTTTAATAAATCATCACTCGCCTTCACGCCCCAATAGCGAAACAGATGGACGCTCATCGTCACTTGAATCGGTGTCAAGGCCACGGCATCTGCAAACGGAAGCGGGACTGCAGCGGCCGTTCCTGCGCTCGCCACATACCCTGAAATGATTCGATTGGCTTTCTTCCGTTTCAACTTGAGCATCGTCTCACTCTCTGCTTGAATCTCCATCAGTAGTCCTTCCTGCAAAGAAGCGTCTAGCTGTTCAACCGACCATACAATCAATCGTTCCCAATCGACAACTTGTCGTAACGTTTCATCGTTCAGTATTTCCGGGGCGATACTGACCTGAAACACGGATTCCTCCGATACGACCCCATCCAGTTCATTTCGCAATGCTGTCAGTTCATCTAAATCGACCTGATCGATTTGTGTAAATAAGACAGCGACAGCAGTCGATTCACGAAGACGACGAATGAGCGCCTTGTCGAGTGGCGTGACACGTTTTGTCGCGGCGTTGATTGTGTACCAAACGAGATGGATTCGTTCGGATGCTTCTTGTTGCTTTGCGTTCTCCACAAACCCGATGACTTCTTCCTCGTAATGTTGTTGGCGTGCACTCCCAATCTCGTACCCTTCGCTATCAAACAACGTGACCGCAATATCGTCACTCTTGTATTGATGAATTCCCCGAGTGACGGGCTCCCCTGCCGCCACTTTTGTCAAATCTCGACCAAACACATGGTTCACGACCGAACTTTTCCCCGCTCCCGTCGCCCCTGCGATGAGGATGTTTGGTTTCTTTACATTTCCACGAAGTCGCTCGAGCTCTGCTTTCAAATCATAGTCTTTAAAATCAAACCGCTTTGTCGATTCCATTCTCGTTTCCCCCTTTATGAGTTGAGCGTTTGCCCTAGCTGACGCATCTCGCGCTCAAAGCCACGTCGAATCTCTTCTTCAATCGTTTGTTTCACGGATGTGTATTGCTGATCAATGGCCTTTTTGATGCCTCGTTCTGCCGTTCGGCGCTTGAATGCCCAGTAAATGAAATGCACCCCAGGAATCATACCGAAAACCATCTTTCGGACCGTTTTTCCGAATGAATAGTCAAATCCGAGTTCGACTCGTCTCGTTCTAAACAAGTGGTCTGCTTGTTCACCGACCAATGGGTATCTTTGCATGAGTTGGATATAGTGACGTACCCCTTCAGCCATTGCATCTTCTGTTGTCACGGCTGCCTGCTCGAGCGTTTTCTCTAAATCCTTTTCAATGTGACGGGCTTTCCAACTGATCATCGCCTGTGGGGTGAGCATACGGATCTTTTCTGCCGAATCAATACTTCGAATCCGCCAATCTTCCAACTCTTCTATAAGATGATTCGTCAGATTGATGGGAAGTTTTCGTTCGATGTCTTTCCAAAGGTTCGTCCGATTCCGTTTCCATACCTCTTCATAGCCTCTTACCGGGACACGTTTCCCGGTCAGTAACTTCTTCTCGACACTGTTGACACGAATGATATCCCCTTCTTCGATTGGCAGTTCACGTAACAATACCCGTTCCATCGCTTCCGCCTTCTGCACACTCATCGGGTCTTCTTCATTGAAGTTGGTCAGAATGAGAGTGACGTTGCTCCCACGTTCATATAACGGCTTTAAAATCGCCTCGAGCTCGTATGCCTCGACACGCCCTGACTGCACGGACAGCAAGTAGTAAATCGTGTGAAACCATTCTGCGATATCGAGCGCCCCTTCGCGCTGATGCACAATGGATAGGATCGCTTGATGCCACTCTTCGGAGCGGTCTGCCTCGAGGCCCCACGTATCAAAGAACCGAAATAAGATTCCCCGTTCTAAGTCGTAATACTCGTACTCATGAAGCCCTTCTGCGGTGACCGGACTTCCGGCACGTGATTCGGCGACGTCATGTCCATATATATAATTGATGAACGCACTCTTTCCGACGCCAGTTTTCCCGGCAATCAAAATATTCGAGACGAGCCCTGTCCGATCCATATGCTTCCTCCCCCATTCGTTGTATAGTTCAATTATACCGAATGGAGCAATTTCAAACGTCCATCGAAAGGATGATTCTCATGCTTCACCATGTCGAACTATACGTATCCAACCTAGATGACAGTATACGCGCTTGGGAATGGCTTCTCTGTGACCAGCTAGCGTACACGCTCTACCAATCGTGGCCAGAAGGTCGAAGCTATCGTTACGGCGATACATATATCGTGTTCGTTCAGACAGAGGAAGACCACCTTACTCCGTCCTACCATCGAAAAAAGACCGGACTCAATCACTTGGCGTTTCATGCCTCATCGCTCGCACAACTAGAAGAAATCCGACAGCAACTCACGTCACACGGTTTTCGTGAATTGTATGCTGACCGCTTCCCTCACGCAGGGGGTCCGAACTATACAGCACTGTTTTTTGAAGACCCAGACCGCATCAAAGTTGAACTCGTGGCAACGATGTGAACGGTTTCGTGAGAACTTCTTGAAAGTTTGTGAAAACAATTGCAAACTTTATAACAACCTCCTAGACTGAAAATGTCTAAAGGAGGTCTTCTTATGGAAAAACAAGTCATCGACTATATGGAAGAAGCCGCATTTAAAAAATCGTCATTGCTTCAGCAATCATTTTCGCAATACATGTTACGTTCGATTATCGCTGGTTTTTTGATTGGGATCGGGGTCGTCTTCTCGTTCACGGTCGGAAACATGTTCATCGACGTGCCAGGCACGATGCTCATCGCCGGTGCGAGCTTCTCGGTCGCGCTCGTCTTCATCGTCTGGATGGGTGGAGAACTGTTTACGAGTAACACGATGTATCTCTATACCGGGGCGAAACGAGGTCGTGTCGCCTGGTTAGACTTAGCAAAAATATGGGGACTCAGTTGGTTCGGTAACTTGATTGGTGCCGTCATCCTGTCGCTGCTCGTCATCGGTGCCCATAGCATGGGAGAAGTGACGGGTGACCATTTACTAGCCGTCGTCGCAGCGAAAAAAATCGGTGGAGATGCCCTCGCAATTTTCCTGAAAGGCATCTTATGTAACGTGCTCGTCTGTTTGGCCATCTTCATGCCGCTCAAAACAAATAACGACGTAGCGAAGATCATGCTGACAATGATTCCCGTCGTCGTCTTCTTTGCTGCCGGGTTCGAACACTCGATTGCGAACATGGGCGTCTTCGCGCTCGCGCTCCACTATGTACCTTCAGACCTCATTAACTTCAGCGGTGCCCTTTACAATCTATTTTTCGCTACACTCGGTAATATTGTCGGTGGTGCATTGTTCGTTGCCGGAAGTTACTTATATTTGAATAAATCGGTGACGGAGCAAGCCATCAAACCGATTCGTCAACGCGCATAAAAAGACAGGGACCCCGATCAGCAGGGTCCCTGTTTGTTTTGTCATGTTTATTAAGATTTTGAAGAGTCAGCAGCGGCTGCTTGAACAGAACCTTGTGCCACTTCGTCTTCTTCCACGTCCCAGCACTCTGTGTTCTCGATGCCGAGTTTACGAGCAGAGAAGCGTGGGTTGAGACCCTGAGCACGTTGCTCTTCGTAGTCTTTAAGAACTTTGAAGGCAACGCCACCGAGCAATGTGATAGCCGCGATGTTGATCAATGTCATTCCTGCCATGAAGAGGTCAGCGAGGCTCCATACGAATCCGAGGCTTGCGACCGCTCCGATGAAGACAAACGCCATTGTCGCGAGACGGAATCCGAGGACTGCACCTTTGCTCTTCTTGATGAATTCGATGTTTGTTTCACCGTAGTAGTAGCTTCCTGCGATTGAGCTGAAGGCGAACAAGAAGACGCTGACAGCGATGAATGCTGGAGCAAGTGCTCCGATTTGTTCAGTCAAAGCGTTTTGAAGAAGAACAATCCCTTCACCGTTCCCTGAAGCATAGCTGTCCGAGAGAAGGATGATTGCTGCAGTTGCCGTACAAACGATCAATGTATCCAAGAATACACCTAGAGCTTGAAGGAAACCTTGTTTCGCTGGGTGCGATACTTCAGCAGCTGCTGCTGCGTTTGGTGCAGAACCCATACCAGCTTCGTTCGAGAAGAGTCCACGACGGACACCCATTGAGATTGCAGCACCGATTGAACCACCGACCGCTTCGTTCAAACCGAATGCGCTTTGGAAGATCATCGCGAAAACAGCTGGAAGTTCAGCGAAGTTTACAACAACAACGTAGAGTGCGATTGCAAGGTAGAGAACTGCCATGACAGGTACGACGATTGCCGAGAAGTTCGCGACACGTTGTACACCACCAAAGATAACGAGACCAGTAAGGACAACTAAGATTGCTCCGCCGATGACTGCATCGACACCGAACGCGTTATCGAATGCTGCAGCGATCGTGTTCGATTGAACTGAGTTGAAGATGAGACCAAATGTGACGGCGATGAGAACCGCGAATACGATTCCGAGTGCACGGTTGTTCAATCCTTTTTCGATGTAGTAAGCCGGACCACCACGGTACGCAACATCGTCTTTCACTTTGTATACTTGAGCGAGTGTGCTTTCAATCATGGCCGTTGCTCCACCGAGAAGGGCAACGATCCACATCCAGAAGACCGCTCCTGGTCCACCAAGTGTGACGGCTACCGTAACCCCTGCAAGGTTACCTGTACCGATACGAGTCGCAGCACCGATGAAGAATGATTTCATTGGTGTGATACTCTTTCCATCTTTTGCTGGCGTCACGTCCGATTTATCTGTAATCGTCCGGAACATTTCTTTTAAGTAACGGAACTGCATAAATCGTGTTCTGACCGTGAAGTAGATCCCGGCTCCGACGAGCACGGCGATCAATACGTACGACCATAAGATGTTGTTCAAAAAGTCGACGCTTCCCTGTAACAAGCCTTGAATCGCTTCCATGAATAAGTTCCTCCCTGTTGTGTGAATCTGAAGTTGAGAATTTTTTATGATGTCTTAGTTCTGAATTATACAAAGATTCTGACAATTAGCAATAATTTTTTTATAGGTGATTTCACTCTTTTTTCACATCAACTAAGCAAGATTCCTTATTTACAAGCACTTAAAGCGCTTACATAAAAAATGTTTAGAAATATTAAATCATGATTAAATTCATTTATGATGAAACGCATATTCAAAAAAACAGCCACTCTTTTCGAGTAGCTGTCGTCTTAAATACCAGTACGTTTCTTCTGGTTATTTGGTTTTTTCGTCAATTGGCTCGTCAACGGTTTTTGTTTTGTACCATGTAAACCCGTCGGAACCTTTGTCTGGTTCTGTTTCTTTTCTGCCAGCTTTTGTTTCATCGCTTCTTGAAAAGATAGTTTTTTCTCACTCATCTTACTCACCTCCAGCTTCGATCACTTTCACACGACCGACCTGTCCATCGCTCAAACGCACTTTGATTCCGTGCGGATGACGTGGCGAGTTCGTCAATATATCTTGAACGACGCCTTTCGTCAGCTTCCCGCTTCGTTGATCTTGTTTCAAAACGATTTGGACATGGAGTCCTGGGCGAATGTCAGCACGTTTCGTTCCATCCATACCCGACACCCCTTTCCATTTAGTCAACCTCTATCATATGCTCTTTTCCCTTATTTGTCACAGCCTATTCCAGATCCCGATTTGTCGCATCGGTTCCGTCATGTAACTTTGATCGGTCTGTAGCGTCTTCTCCGGAAGGGAGGTATGAAACATAATACGTACTCCCCGATGTGAGAAGATGACGTCCATGACCTCGTTTTCGTCTATATCGCGAAGTGTCGCTGTTCCTTGAAGAGCATGAAAAGCTTCCGCGAACGCTTCCGCAAAGCTGAGATACGCTGTCACGGATGTCGCCATACGGCTTTGATCAATCTTCAAGGTTAATCGTTCACGATTGGCACTTTCGATTACGATCTGTACGGTATCATTCCCATCCGAAAATTCGATTGTATGCATCCTCACCCCACCTCTCATTCAAAAGAGGTACCCTCCTCAGAAGATACCCCTCTATCATAAACGATATAACCGCGCTGCGAATGGTCGAAGCATGAATGTCTCGGTATCAATCGTCTCCGGATCGATTTCATTCGTCATGACAAGCGTCGCACCCGCAATCTCCGGAATGGTCACTTCTGCCGGATTCGCAGTCAAGTTGACGACCACGAAGAATCGATTGTTCTCAAATGTACGTTCGTAGACAAAGGCCTGCTTATGCTCTGGCAAGACATCACGATAACGACCGTACGTAAACGTATCTTCGGCCCGGCGAAGACGAATCATTTCCTTGTAGAACGAGAGAATCGAGTGCTGATCGTTTCGCTGTGCCTCAACGTTGAGTGTCTCATACTCTTCGTGAATCGGCATCCATGGGGTTGTCGTCGAGAAACCGGCATGCGGTGACGCATCCCATTGAATCGGCGTTCGCACGTTATCACGGGATGTGCCCCATACTTGCTGCATCGAGTCGACTTCACTCATCCCGTTCGCAATCCGTTCGAAGTATTCATTCTTCGTCGCGACATCATCGTAGTCATGGATGGATGGAAGCGGTACGTTCTTCATCCCAATCTCTTGTCCTTGGTAAATGAACGGCGTCCCGTGCATAAAGAAGTACATCATCGCGAGCGCAGTCGCACTCTCCCGCCAATAATGATGCTCATCCCCAACGAGCGAGACCGCCCGCACCATGTCATGGTTTTCAATATATAGCGCGTTCCAACCCGTCTCACGTAAACCTTGTTGCCACTTATCGAAGATTCGTTTCAACTCGACGACATCGAGTGGGGCCAGACGTGACCGCCGCATAATGTCGACATGGTCAAAATGAAACGCCATATTCATTGCGCCGTTTTCTGGACCCATCCAAAGATCTGCTGCTTCCGGCTCAATCCCGTTCGTTTCACCGACCGTCATAATATCGTATTTCGAGAACGTTTCCCGTTTCATCTCTTGAAGATAGTCATGGATGCCGTCGATGTTCGAGTACATCGAGAACGCCGTGACGACCGGCTTGCCTTCAGGCGATGGGAGCATCGTTCCCGTTGGCATCTTTTTAATGTGACTGATCGCATCGACACGGAATCCGTCCACCCCTTTATCGAGCCACCAGTTGATCATGTCATAGACGACCGTTCGAACTTCACGGTTCTCCCAGTTCAGATCTGGTTGCTTCTTCGAGAAGACGTGTAAGTAATATTGATCGGTCTGTTGATCGTATTCCCAAGCAGAGCCGCCAAAGATACTCGCCCAGTTGCTCGGTGGCGCACCATCTTTTCCGTCTCGCCAAATGTACCAATCCCGTTTCGGATTATCTTTAGAGCTTTTCGACTCGAGGAACCACGGATGTTCATCCGATGTATGATTGACGACGAGGTCGAGCAACAGTTTCATGCCACGTGCATGTACGGCCTCTAATAGCGCATCGAAATCCTCCATCGTCCCGAACTCTTCCATAATGTCTTGATAGTCACTAATATCATATCCGTTGTCATCGTTTGGCGACTTATACATCGGACAAATCCAAATCACGTCAATGCCAAGGTCTTCTAAGTAATCGAGCTTTTCGATAATCCCACGTAAATCCCCGATTCCATCCCCATTCGAATCTTTGAAACTTCGTGGATAGATTTGATAGGCAATCGCCTCTTTCCACCATAC
The DNA here is from genome assembly GCF_037619445.1 of Exiguobacterium sp. USCH10. Classification (GTDB taxonomy): domain Bacteria; phylum Bacillota; class Bacilli; order Exiguobacteriales; family Exiguobacteriaceae; genus Exiguobacterium; species Exiguobacterium aestuarii_A. Next base: position 854,999 of record NZ_JAQPZO010000001.1, read on the forward strand.
GCGACTCACTTCTGTTTGTTTTGTTTGGCTGAACAACGTCTCCATACGGCACGTGCCTCCTACAATAAGGTATGATTCACATCTACCATAGCACTAGTGCAAGCGTTTGCAAAGAATCAGCTCACAAAAAAATGCAGTTTACACTGCATTTGAATGAAGCGCCCCAACTTGTTCACAAAAAGTCGTGATGAGCTTCGATAAGTGTTTCCAATCATTGTCCATCGTCGCGACGTGATACGAGTTCGAGAGCACCGCATATTCTTTTGTACCTTGCAATTGATCGAACAACCAAATCGAATCGGTCGGTGGCACGACGTTGTCGACTGCCGAATGGATGACATATGTCGGCACATCAACCGACCCGACGTGCGGGCGTACCTCGTCAATTAACGCCAGCAATTCCCGAATCGCCTTTGTCGGCACGCGGTCGTAGACAATCTCGTATACATCCTCTGCTAGAATGTCGGGCGCGTCTTCATCGATGAATCGACACTCGGTATCTGACGCATGACACGCATACCCAGGTACGGACAAGGCTGCATTGATTGTGACGATAGCATCAGCCTTTTCTTCAAGCGCAGCTTTGAGCGCTAGCGTCCCACCCATCGATTGACCGACGACGATGACCGTCCGACACGACTCGCGCAATCGTTCGATGCCCTCGATGACACTCTTGTACCAACATCGATGCGTTGAACATCGAAAATCTTCTGGATCTGTCCCATGCCCTTTCAAACGTGGAGCATACACCGTAAAGCCTTGTTTCATCAGTTCGATCCCAACGTCTTGCACACTCTGAGGCGTTCCATTGAATCCGTGACAAAGCAAAATACCAATTTCGTTTCCTTCATAATAAAATGCGCCTGCTCCAGGAATGACTGGATAGTTGATTGCTCTCATTACTGCCTCCTTTTTTAATTCCCACTTAACCGATACAATTAATTCGTATTAGAAGAGTGTAAAAGTTATCGACCCAACCGTCAAGTTCTTCATGTTTCGTTTACCTTGTCATCAAACTGTAATCATAACTTCGTATTTAGTGGATTGAGTTCTGACGTCTGCTTGGTTATGTTTAACATGTAGTTAAAAACTTGGGAAATGTATTTGTCACTTTTGACAATACACGAATAATTTTTCAAGTGATTCGTTAAAAGGAAAGTAATGTAAGCGTTATCATGTTGTTTTTTGATAAAAAGGAGGGGTATTTATACTCAATTTATGATGGTGCACAATGGGGAAATCGAATCACACAATTACATCTAAGGGAGACTTACACATGGGGAAACCAACACAATCATTTAAGGCAGTCACTGGACTCGCCTTGTCAGCAGGACTCATCGTCAGTAGCATGACGCCGATCGCGGCAAATGTACATGCTGAGACGTTGAATGCTTCAGACCTCTTCATCTCAGAGTATGTAGAAGGGTCAAGCAACAATAAAGCCATCGAGTTGTTTAACGGAACGAACGCGACAATCGACCTTTCTGCCTACAAGATTGAACTCTATTCAAATGGTGGTACGACTGCCGGAAACACATTGAATTTGACGGGAACACTCGCACCAGGAGCTACATATGTCATCGTGAACGGTAGTGCGTCAGACACATTGAAAGCGAAATCGAATACGACGAGCGCTGTGACGAACTTCAACGGAGATGACACGATTGTCTTGAAAAAAGGAGACACTGTTCTCGACGTCTTCGGTCAACTCGGTGTCGACCCAGGTACGAAATGGGGAACGACCGTCGCGACTGCCGACCAGTCACTCATCCGAAAAGATACGGTCACGCGTGGCGACAGTGACGGAAGCGATGCTTTCGATCCTGCTGTCGAATGGACATCGACACCACAGGACTCGTTCGATAATCTCGGGGCGCATACGTTCCAAGGTGTCGAGTATGGCGATGGCGGTACGACGGAGCCACCTGCACCGGTCACACCGATTTCAATCGCTGACGCACGGACAAAAGCAGAAAATGAGACTGTCACTGTAAAAGGAGTCGTCACTGGAAAGCTTGCGAACACAATCTCGATTCAAGATGCGACAGGCGGTCTTTCTATCCGTCCGACGTCCCTTGCGGTCAACGTTGGGGATGAAGTCGTCGTCACAGGCGTCGTCGGTTCGTATCGTGAACTCCTTCAATTGAACAGTGCGGTCGTCGTCTCGAAACAAGCAGCAACGCTTCCTACTGCACAAGTAGTGACGGGAGAACAAATCAATGAAGACGTCGAATCAGAACTCGTAACCGTCAACAATGTCACGCTCACAGGGAGCGGTCAAAACTTGACGGCAACGGACGGAACGAAAGAGTTCATCGTTCGTGACGAGCGGGGCATCCTCGATTTACAGACGGACGTGAACTATTCATCTATCACAGGAATCGTTCAGCAGTTTGACGATGCTTATCAAATCATCCCGCGTGACCCAGCTGACACGGTCATCGATACGTCGGTCCTTCGTCCGGCCGTCGCAAAACCAGGTGCCGGCACGTTTGTCGGACCGCAAGACGTCACGCTCTCAACGACGACGGCAGACGCCGAAATTTTCTATACACTCGACGGATCTGATCCGAAAGAGAACGGGACTCGTTACGAAGGTTCGATTCGTATCGAAAATTCGACTACGTTGAAGACGGTCGTGAAAACAGGTGACACGTTCAGCGCGGTCTCGACGTTCTCATACAAGATCACAGATAAGATTCGCATTCACGACATCCAAGGAGCGAACCATACGGCTCCAATGAACGGACAGACGGTTGAGGGCGTCGAAGGAATCGTCACGTCTACTTTCATCTCGAGCGGGACGACATATTACTTCATCCAGACACCGGATGCTGAAGCCGACAACGATACACGCACATCTGAAGGGATTGTCCTTTACGGTGGACGTTCAATCGCTGGTATTCAAGTCGGTGACCTCGTCAAGGTGAACGGGAAAGTGAGCGAATACGCGATTGAAGGATATAGCGATCGCCAACAGACGGACATGAAGATGACACAAATCGATACACGCAACGGAAAAGTCGAAGTCGTCGCGAGCGGTGTGACACTCCCGACTCCGATTACAATCGATGCTTCAAACCTACCGACAGAGTTTATCGATAGTGATAACCTCGCCGTCTTCAACCCGGAGAAGGACGCGATTGACTTCTGGGAAAGCCTCGAAGGCATGCGCGTTCAAACGAACAACTTGAAATCAGTCGGACCACAAGAATACGGTGACCTCGTGACCGTGCTCGAAGATACGCCAACGGAGACTTACAATGGTGGTGTCTTATTGAAAAAGAACGACGCAAACCCGGAGCGCATTCAATTCCGTCTCGAACCGAACGCAGAAGCGCGTGACTTCGATGTGGCGACTGGCGACCGTTTCAACGGACCAATCGTTGGTGTCGTCGGCTACTCATTCGGAAACTATAAGATTCAAGCGTCGCTCGAAGATATGAAAGCTGCTTTCGTCAAAGGGGATGCGCAACGTGAGAAGACGTTCATCGAAGCAGAAGAAGATCAATTGACGATTGCGTCTTACAACTTAGAAAACTTCTCGAACAACATTAAAGAAACATCAGATGAGAAGGCGCTCAAATTGGCAAAAGCATTCGTCAATGAATTGAACAGCCCTGACATCATCGGCGTAACAGAAGTACAGGACAACGATGGACAAGACAAAGGTGCGGGTTCTGCCGCTGATCAAAGCTATCAACGGTTGATCGACAACATCGTCGCTGTCGGCGGGAAAACGTATAAGTACGTCAACATCGACCCTGAGAACAACCAAGACGGTGGTGCACCGGATGCCAACATTCGTGTCGGTTTCTTGTATGACCCTGCGCGTGTATCGTTGACGGATGGAATGCCTGCTGGTGACGCGACGACGGCAGTCGGATATGTTGACGGGAAGTTGACGCACAACCCGGGACGTATCGACCCGACGAACGAAGCGTTCAATCGCTCACGTAAACCGTTGGCAGCTCAATTTGATTTCCAAGGTGAGAACGTGATTGTCATCGCGAACCACTGGAACTCAAAAGGCGGCGATACTGGATTCTTCGGTTCACAACAGCCGGTCGTACTCGGAAGTGAAGTACAACGTAAGAAGATTGCACAAGTCGTCCACAACTTCGTGGCGGACGTGAAGACGAAAAACCCTGAAGCGAACGTTGTCGCACTCGGAGACTTTAATGATTTCGAATTCTCGGATGCGCTTCAGATCTTTAAAGGTGACTTGATGACGAACATGGTCGAGAAAGTCCCTGCTGTTGACCGCTACTCATATGTCTATCAAGGAAACTCACAAGTACTCGACCACATCCTTGTGTCGAACCGCTTGGCCGCTTCTACGAAGATTGACATGATTCACGTCAATGCGGACTTCACCGAGATGTCAGGTCGCGCGAGTGACCATGATCCGGTTCTCGCACAAATCGACTTCACTCCAGAACCTGAAGTGGAATTGACGCGTTACACGGTAGAAAATCATCCAGCCGCTCGTCTCGTCCTTCAAGAGGACTTTATCGGTGTGACGATTGGAAAAGGAACAAACTTTAAAAACGGAATCTTTGTCCGTGGCGCTTACACGGAATTGACGGGTGATGCGTTGAAAAATGTCGTCGTTCAAGTGAAACCGAAAGAAGCCGGTGCCATCATCGACTTCAAAGGCGCAACAGTGAAAGAAGTGATCGTTGACGGAAAAAACCTTGCCGAGATTCGCGGGGCGAAAAATGTCCAGCGCATCACGTATGCGAAAGGTGCTTCTCCATCATCCATCATCATCAAGAAATAACATGTTGAAACGCAGACACATCGTCTGCGTTTTTTTTGGTTTCAGCTCCCTTGAAGCGGGGATAAAAAGGAAGATGCTGAATCATGGAGGATGAAACTGATGGAATTGTATAACGGAGATTTATATTGGCCAACGACCGAATCAGATGACGTGGTGTTGCAACAACCTGAGAAAAAAGAGCAGTATGACGTACTCGTCATCGGGGCCGGAATGTCCGGAACGCTGACAGCTTATACGTTGCAACAGGATGGCGTGGATTTTGCGGTGCTCGACGGACGAAAAGTCGGAACAGGCAGCACGTCGGCCAACACCGGTCTTATTCAATATTCAAATGACATTATGTTACATGAACTCGCCGAAAAAATCGGAGAAGAAGCGGCGGTACGCTTCTATCGTCTTTGTCTCGATGCCGTCGAATCACTTGATCAGGTAGCGGAAGATGTCGGGGCAGCCGATATTTATATTCGCCGGGATAGCCTTTGTTTTGCGAGTGAAGAGGCCGATGTTGCCAAATTGAAACTTGAGTATGAGATGCTTTCGAAGCATGGTTTTGAAGTGGAATGGCTCGATCGCGATACATTGCGTGAACGTTTCCCATTCGACAAACCGGCGGCCTTGATCACAAAAGGTGATGCCGAAGTCAATCCGCTCACGCTCAGTCGTCAAATCATTCGTCACTTATCGAAACAAAACGTCCCGATTTTTGAAGAAACATCGGTAGATGAAGTCGTTTCAGAAGGCGAAGGATGGATTGTCCTCACTTCAAACGGTACATTCAAAGCAAACAAAGTCATTTTTGCGACAGGTTACGGTCCTGCTCCCCTACTTGATTCTCATCGGATCGATTTGAACCGTTCATACGCCATCGCAACGAATCCGATTACAGAGTTCAGCGAATGGGAAGGACGCGCACTCATTTGGGAGACGAAACGACCATACCTATATTTACGTACGACTCCGGACGGTCGGATTATCGCTGGTGGCCTCGACGAAGACAAGGCAGAGACGCCTCACGATGAGGCACTCATGAACGACCGGGCTGAACGAGTGAAGGAGAAAATTGCAGAACTCTTCCCGATGTATGACCTTGAAGTCGATTATGCCTGGGTCGCCTTGTTTGGAGAATCGGTGGACCAACTCCCGTTCATAGGAGAGCACCCGAATCGACCGAATTTGTTTTACTTGCTCGGATATGGGGGAAATGGGACGGTGTACAGTATGCTCGGCTCTCACATCCTGAGTGCCCTCGTTCGTGGTCAGCATCATCCAGACGCTGATCTCGTTCGTCTAGACCGAACGTAACCCCTATTCTTGGGGGTTGTTACATATTGAAGGAGTGTTTTTGGATTGAAGAAAAAAAGAAAAGCAAGATGGGTGTACACGTTTCGCCGACTGATCGTGTTTCTCGTCCCTCTTGGCTGCGCCATCTGGTTTTGGCCAAACGAGTCGACACCCACCACGCAGTTAAAGTCTGAACAAGTCTCTATTTCCGAGGAAATATACACGATCGAAAAGCGTTCACCCGTTGTAGAAGACGGTGTGACGCGATATGAATATGATGTTGTGGTGCATGGTGAACCAAGTACGGATGAACTTCAATCCATTAGCCATGACGTCATCGAGAACGTCCAACAGTCTGACCAATTCCAGGCCGCCTTGTTACGATTTTATGATGACGCCGCCTATATCGGGACAGAACCCCCACTCGGTGAGGCCGTATTCGCTCCTGAAGGCGACTATGCGCTTGCCGACTGGGTCGAACCTGGTCAAACAGACGAGATGATGTTCGGCTGGCAGCTTCGTGAGAAAGAGTGGTCGACGAAACTGACTGGAAAAGAGATTCAAATCTGGGCGTTGTGGCAGGAACAATATACGAAACAGGATCCAGACGACCCGGACGTGAAATCAAAAGTGACGCGAATCGTCTCCAGTGAATATGATCTTGACCCAAAAATCGTGCAACAAATCGTTTTGAAGCAGCACGTATGGGCCGCGCTATAAGTGAGTTACTCGTTTGTGTGAAATCTCTCTTTTTTGAAAAAAGAGGGATTTTTTTATTTGGGTTAGGGAACACCGATACAGTAGGTCAAAACGTGACTTACAACGGTCAGTCATACTTAAGGGAGGCAATCACATGGGGAACAAGAAAGAAGAGCAGTTAAAACAACATACGATTGATAACGAACAACAAGCAGGCTTGACGACGAACCAAGGATTGAAGATGGCGGAAGATGAATTCTCACTGAAGGCAGGGCGTCGCGGTCCGACCTTGATTGAAGATTTTCATTTCCGGGAGAAGATGACCCACTTTGACCATGAGCGGATTCCAGAACGGATTGTCCACGCTCGCGGCGTTGGGGCACACGGAGAGTTTCACGTATATGAACCGCTCGCCGACATCACAAAAGCTGATTTCTTGAACGATCCTTCGAAGACAACACCGGTATTTGTCCGTTTCTCGACCGTCCAAGGCTCGCGTGGGTCTGCGGATACAGTCCGTGACGTACGCGGTTTTGCGACGAAGTTTTATACAGACGAAGGGAACTACGACCTAGTCGGAAACAACATCCCTGTCTTCTTTATTCAGGATGCCATCAAATTCCCAGACCTTGTCCATGCTGTAAAACCTGAACCGCATACGGAAGTGCCGCAAGGGGGAAGCGCGCACGATACGTTCTGGGACTTCGTCGGACAAAACCACGAGACCGCTCATATGGTCATGTGGGCGATGAGTGACCGGGGAATTCCACGTAGTCTACGCATGATGGAAGGGTTCGGGGTCCATACGTTCCGTCTCGTGAATGCGGAAGGAAAGGCACATTTCGTCAAATTCCATTGGAAACCGAAGCTCGGTGTCCATTCACAAGTATGGGACGAAGCTCAAAAAGCAGTCGGGAAAAATGCGGACTTCCACCGTGTCGATTTGTATGAAGCCATCAACAAAGGCGATTATCCGGAATGGGAGCTCGGACTCCAACTCATCCCTGAAGAAGATGAGTTCAACTATGACTTCGACATTTTAGACCCGACTAAACTGTGGCCCGAGGAAGAAATCCCTGTGAAACTTGTCGGGAAGATGACACTCAATCGAAACGTCGATAACTTCTTCGCCGAAACCGAGCAAGTCGCCTTCCATCCGGGACACCTCGTTCCAGGAATCGATTTCTCGAACGACCCGCTCTTACAAGGGCGCTTGTTCTCTTATACAGATACGCAACTCTCGCGTCTCGGTGGACCAAACTTCCACCAGATTCCAATCAACAAACCCGTTTGTCCGTTCCACAACAATCAGCGTGACGGCATGCATCAAATGGCCGTCCACAAAGGACAAACGAGTTATCATAAAAATGCGCTCAATAACAATCAGCCTGAACCCGTACCAGCTGACCAAGGCGGATTTGAGCATTATCAAGAGAAAGTCGATGGACATAAGATTCGAGGACGCAGCGACAGCTTCCTAGACTTCTATTCACAGGCGAAACTCTTCTATAACAGCATGACCGATGTCGAAAAGCAACACATTCAAGAAGCCTGCAGTTTCGAACTCGGGAAATGTGAGTCGGATATGGTGAAAGAAAACGCTGTCGATTTATTAAATCGGATCGATCGCCATCTCGCCGAGGTCGTCGCGGACAATTTAGGCGTGCAAGTACCTGAAGAAAACAATGAAGTCCAGTCAGACAAGACGTCCCCTGCCCTCTCGATGGCAAACACGATCAAAAAACCAGATACGAAGAGCGTCGCCCTTCTCCTCGCCGGTGACGTGGATGCGAATCAAGTGAAGCAATGGGTGAAGCAACTCGCCGACCACAACGTCAACTATAGTCTCGTCGGTAAGAAAGCCTATATGCTCGGTGATTTGAAAGTAAAAGAGACGTATGACACGGTCGACTCGAGCCTCTTCGACGCCGCCTTCTTGGTGAGTGCCGCAACCTCGGTCGAAGATGACATCCTCGAGTTCATCGAGAACACGTATAAGCACTATAAACCGCTCGCCCTGCACGTGCATCATAAAGAAGCGCTCGCAACATGTCGCGTGAAGACAGACCAGCCTGGGGTCTTCACGTTTGATACGCATAACCTCGATGGATTCGATACGTTCATCGACGGAATCGCAACCGCCCGCTTCTGGGACCGCGCTTAACGATACCACTCGACTCGATTCACGAGTCGAGTTTTTTTATTTGCTCCATGAACTCGTGGAATGCATCATCTCAGACAATCCTGTTTTGATTTGGTATACTCTTTTAGTTATGTTTATTAACTATTCGAATTTGAAGAAAAGGAGGCGTCGTTTTCGATGCAACAACCTATCCAAAAACTGTGGACGAGAGACTTTTTGATTATCTCGCTCATCAACTTCTTCCTGACGCTCATCTTTTTCTTATTGATGGTCACCATCGGGGTACATGCCGTCGAGTCGTACGGGGCGACGACGAGTCAAGCAGGGCTCGTCACCGGCATCTTTATCATCGGGACGTTGACCGGACGATTGTTCATCGGTCGACTCATCGATTCGATTGGCCGGAAAAAGACGCTTTATATCGGGCTCGTCTTTTTCACCGCCACCATCTTGTTGTACTTCGTCCATTGGGGCGTCGGGTTCTTATTGCTCACTCGTTTCGTACACGGTCTCGGGATGGGATTATCGAGTACCGCAACCGGAACAATCGTGGCACAGGTCATTCCCGCGACACGAAAAGGCGAAGGGATTGGCTACTACAGTATGAGCTCTACCTTGGCGACAGCCATCGGGCCATTCGTCGGGTTGCTCCTTAGCCAATATACGAGTTTCACCGTTATTTTCGGACTTTGTTTCGTGATCGGACTGATCAGTTTGGCGAGTACGTTCTTCGTGAACGTACCAGAAGTAGACGTACCGGAAGTCGTTCGTGGTTTCTCATTGAAATCATTCGTTGAACCGAAGGCGTTACCGATCGCACTCATCATCGGGATGGCCGCGCTCAGCTACTCGAGCGTCTTGTCCTATATCAACTTTTACGCGAGTGAACTTGACTTGATTGAAGCGGCGAGTATCTTCTTCCTCGTCTACTCCGTCGCCGTCCTGTTGTCTCGTCCGATTACCGGGAAATTGATGGACGCGCGCGGGGCGAATGTCGTCATGTATCCAGCAATCGCGATTTTCGCCGTCGGGCTTCTCGTGCTCAGTCAAGCGAATAGCGGCTGGATGCTGTTACTCGCAGGTGCTCTAATCGGGCTCGGGTTTGGGAATATCCAGTCCGGTACACAAGCGATTGCCGTCAAAGCATCCCCACCCCACCGGATGGGTATGGCTACTTCGACGTTCTTCATCGCACTCGATGCAGGTCTCGGGTTTGGTCCGTATTTCATCGGTCTACTCATTCCATTGACTGGATTTTCGACGCTATACTTGATGCTTTCCGGCGTCGTTCTCTTTACCATTTTCTTGTATTACCTCATGAATGGCCGAAGCGAACAAAAACAACTAAAAGAGGCCGCCTGACAGGATGTGATTGCATCCTGTCTTTTTTTGAAAGTTCACACATTTTATCGAAGGATACGTTAAGATAAAAATGACGTGTAAAAAATAGAACGAAATGAGGGAGACGAGATGAAGGCTGACCAAACACTTCAATACAACGCATCGATTTTATTACGGACGTTCGATAAAATTTCAGACTATGTGTTCTTTATGGAAGTCGATGGTTCAGCTTATCGATACGTCTTTGTGAATGAACCCGCAAAACGCGCGATCAACTGGTCGGACGCAGATGTCGGAAAACAGATTGACGAACTCGTCCCCGCTGAAACGGCCGCGCTCATCACAACCTATTACGATGAAGCGATTCGAACGAAAAAAAGTGTCGTCTATGAAGACTATCGTCTTGCTGACTCGTTCTACACCGATACGGTAGAAGCAAATGATGTATTGACGCTTCCCCTTCATTATTTCGAGTCAGAAGTGACTCCTATTTTTAATGACGAGGGACAATGTACACATATCGTCTCGGTCGTCCGCGAAGTGACGGAACGAAAGCGTCGCGAACTGGAATTGTCCATTTTGAAAGATCATCATGAGTCATTAAGACGTTACTCGCCCCATGGCATTTTTGTACTTGATCATCATCTGAATATCAAATCGGTCAATCCGGCCGTCATGAGCATCACTGGATATGCCGAGCAGGAGATGCTCCATCAACCGTTCCTTTACTGGCTTCCCGAGGACGAACGTTCTCGTGTACGGAAAGGGTTGCAGTTCACGTTATCCGGCATTCCGCACAAGTATTCGGTTTACGCCACTCATGAGTCTGGGGAGCGGCTTGATTTGTCCGTATTGAACATCCCGATCGAAGTCGGTGGCAACATCACTGGATTGTTTGCCATCATCATCGATTTAACGCCTGAGAAGAACGCTGAACGGGCCACAATCGAAAGTGAACGTCGCTATCGCCAACTGATCGAGACGATTCCGGAAGGCATCATCGTTCACCAAGATGGGAAGATTTTATATGCGAACGCAATGGCGCTCGAAACGATTGGAGAGACTTATCTCGAGAGTGAATCCATCTTTTCTTTCATTGCAGAAGAATATCACCAATCCACTCTGACACGTCTCGCTACCCTTGAACTAGGTGGACCTGTTCAAGATACGGAGATGGTCGTTGTGACGCCGAGCGGGGACCGACTTCATATGGACATCAGCAGTCTCCTCATCGACTATGAAGGACGACTGGCCGTATTGACGATTTTGCGCGATGTCACGGAAAAACGAGAAATGGAACAGGCCCTGAGACAAAGTGAGTTACAATACAGACTGATTACGGAAAACATGAGTGATCTCGTTTGCATATTAGAACGGGATGGGACGGTTCGTTACGCCTCCCCTTCTCATCGTACGGTTCTCGGCTTTGCGGCCGATTACTATGAAGGGAAGAATACGCTCGACTATATTCATCCAGATGACATTCAAATCGTCCGTTCACAATTGAAGGACTTGAAAGAGCAAGACATCTCGCTGACTCTTGAATTCCGACACTTTCACGCGGACCAACGCTGGATCTGGCTCGAGACAAAAATTCAAGCTATCTATGACGAATCAGGGCATCTTCTTCACTACTTGACGGTCAGCCGAGAAATCATGCAGCGAAAAGCGCTTGAGAAGCGCTTAAAGCACTTGGCATATCACGACACGCTGACTGATTTGCCGAACCGACGCTACTTCCTCGCCTATCTTGAAGAAGCCATCGAAGAGACGAGATATGAGAAAGAGCAATTAGGCGTTCTCGCGCTCGATGTCGACCGTTTCAAACAAATCAACGACACGTTCGGCCATGATGTCGGGGATGAGCTCTTGCGTCAATTGGCGCGCCGATTGACGTCGGTACTCCGAAAACAAGATATGGTGGCAAGACTCGGGGGCGATGAATTCGCCGTCCTCATCCGATTCACCGATCCTTCTTCTCTCCATCGTGTCGCCGAAAAGATTATCCAAGCGTTACAACGACCTTGGGAAATCGACCAGCATACATTCATCACAACTTCGAGCGTCGGTGGCGCTCGTTATACAAAAGGATTGTCGACTAAACAGCTGTTGAAACGCGCCGACCTCGCTTTATATGAGGCGAAAGCAGACGGTCGAAACCAATATGTACTCGCAAAGGACCTGTGAATCAAGGTCCTTTTTTTCACGTGAAACATCTAATTACCCCTTAAACACGAACATTAAATACTCATAAATCTAAATACATTCATTTTTAGACCATTTTCACGAAGTTTCCCTTTGACTTTGAGAGTTGTTCACGTTATATTACCGAATGGGCGAAGTTTTTTCATAGTTCGAGATGTTAATGTTCGTGAATAGGGGTGCAACTTATGGATAAAGTATTTGATTATGAAGATATTCAATTAATTCCTGCAAAATGTATTGTCGACAGTCGCTCGGAATGTGATCCGACCGTCGAGCTCGGGGGCTTCACGTTCCGTTTACCGGTCGTTCCGGCTAACATGCAAACGATTATTGATGAGAAAGTGGCGCTCATGTTGGCCGAGAACGGTTACTTTTACATCATGCATCGCTTCAATCCTGAGACGCGTCTCGCGTTTATCCAGGACATGCATGAGAAAGGTCTCTATGCCTCAATCAGCGTCGGGGTGAAAGAGGAGGAGTATGCATTTATCGAGATGCTTCAGTCGACTGGTCATACACCAGAATTTATTACGATCGATATCGCACATGGACACTCGAACGCGGTCATCCGAATGATTCAACATATCAAGCACCATCTTCCTGGTTCATTTGTCATCGCGGGGAACGTCGGGACGCCAGAGGCCGTTCGTGAATTGGAACATGCCGGAGCGGATGCGACGAAAGTCGGAATCGGACCAGGGAAAGTGTGCATCACGAAAATCAAAACGGGATTCGGCACGGGCGGCTGGCAATTAGCGGCGCTCCGCTGGTGTGCCAAGGCAGCGACGAAGCCAATCATCGCGGATGGGGGAATCCGTACACATGGGGATATCGCCAAGTCGATTCGTTTTGGCGCTTCGATGGTCATGATCGGCTCATTGTTCGCTGGCCATGACGAATCTCCAGGGGAAACGTTCGAGCAAGACGGCAAACAACTAAAAGAGTATTTCGGCTCTGCTTCCGAGTTCCAAAAAGGTGAGCGAAAAAACGTCGAGGGGAAAAAGATGTTTGTCGAACACAAAGGGGCATTACAAGATACATTGACCGAGATGGAGCAAGATCTCCAGTCGGCGATTTCTTACGCGGGTGGCGACAGTCTCGAAGCATTGCGCACGGTAGACTATGTCATGGTGAAAAACTCAATCTTCAATGGGGATAAAGTGTACTAAAAAAAAGGCGACCTCGTGTCGCCTTTTATAGTTCCTTCATCATCATGTAATAGTCAGATCCGGGTGGGTAGTCCGGTAGCACACCGGCGACCGTATAGCCAAAGCGCTCATAAAATGATTTAGCCTGAAACGAGAACGTCGTCAACTTCACACGCGTTGCACCGAGCGACCTCGCAATCGTTTCCCCTTCTTCAAGCAAGCGACTCCCTAGCCGCTGCCCCTGAACATTCGACTCCACCCATAAACGGTCTAAATCGAACCATCCCCAATACACACTCCCGTATAAGCCAGCAATGATCCGTCCTTCTTGCTCGATTTTCAATTGAATGGCCGGTACGATCGCCTCGCGAATCTCGCGATGATGCGCAGAGTGAACATTGTTATAATCACGTAGCTTCCCAGTCAAAAACTGTTGAAATGACTCGTCTTCTTCATGGATTCGTACAATCGTATGCATTAATTCTCCACCGTCCCATTCACAAAAAACGTAATCAATTCCTGCTCTTCTTCGTTCAATTCACGATTGACAAGTGCAGCGTATGATTGTGTGATTTCTTCAATATTTCCCGGGAAATCGCTTGAAATCGTGGCGATTCTTTTCAAAGTAAGGCAATCTGCTGCGAACGCTTCACGACTTACCATCTCACCGTGTGACCAGACGATCTGTTGTGCATCAAATGTCTCTAGTACATGTAACAACCGAAGTGTCTCTTCTGGTGTCATTCGCCATGTCGGGGCATACAAATTTGCATACAGCGCGTCTCCTAAAAATAAGATGCGTTCTTCCACGAGATAGAGAACGACCGAATCTCTTGCATGGTCGCCACCGACATGCCTCAATATGACATGAACCCCGCCAAGATCAAGCGTCAACGATTCCTGAAACGTCAGTGTCGGCAGAACGATTTGAATGTCTCGCGAATCACCATACTCTTCGCGGATCGCCTTGGCACAAAAGTCGATTTCAATTCCTTCAGCAACTCGTTGATTCAATGATGCATCGTCCCAAGCGTAAGGGACGAGTTTCTCCATCTCGTGTTTCGTCGCCTCGCTTGCGATCGAGACCACTCCTTCTAAGGCAGGTAGACCGAAGATGTGGTCCCAATGCCAATGTGTCAATGCGACCATCGAAGGCGCACGGAGACCACGCTCGTTCAAATGCTGTAAAAAGAATGATGCGTGCGCCACGGAGTTGCCCGCGTCAATGAGTAATGTATGGGTGTCACCGACAACGGCACCAAGAATCGGACGGTCTGTATGCGCAACCGGCGTCATATACCAAAAACGTTCCGAATGTTTGATTAAGGTTTGCATGAACGGCTCGACTCCTCTTCTATCAATTTGGTTAGTTCTTCAAATGAAGAACGCTCATCATTTTGGATTCGGACATGACGAAGTGGGATCCGTTCAAGTAATTCGAGTTCAAGTCGCTGTCTTTCCCCCAATACCGCAATCGTCCCCGATACACCGACAAGGTTACGTTTCGATGCATAGGACCCTGTCGTGTAATACTCGACAAACCCCTGTTGCCATTCAATCGGTCGCTCGTCGTAGACGACTGGAAATATCCGAGCGACATCGTTTAACTCCAAATATATGATGATTGGTTCGATTGGTTTTAGAATCGATGAAACCTCTTGAACGTATGCTTCAATCGCCTCTAACGAAACGTCTTGGGCGACCATCCCAATCGTGAACGGATTTTGAAACAACGCACATTCAAAGATGACGTCACGTTCTTCCTGCTCGAATTTCGTTACATAACGTCGCCATCGTTCGCACATGATTCGTGTATGCAGCGAGAACGGCAACTCATAAACGTCCGTTCCTACGCGCTTTTCCCCTTCATCGTAACGAACGAGCCATCCGTCTTCAATTTCATCAAGAATCGTACCATGTGAAGGTGGTTCCGTTACCCAGTAGATTTCATGCAGATCGACGGGGTGAGCAGCGTCCACTTCCGAATAGAAGACACCTTCTTTCAACGCACATATCTTTTCAGCAAATGTGGATTTTCCACTTCCCGGCAACCCCTCAATCAACCACAATTTCCCCATACTTAAAACTCCTCATCATTTGAATATCCATCGTATTGAAACCATTGGTTGCCACCATTGTTCTTCGCAATATACATAGCCGCATCCGCTTGCTGAAGAATCGAATCAATTGTTGAGGTAGATTGGATTGTGGCGACCCCGATACTTACTGTAAGACGTATGGTTTCACCATTTGACGCGTTTATTCCCTGGGAAATAACGTTGTTCATCTCCTTTAAGCCAACAGGTCCATCCTCTTGAACGACAACGAATTCATCAGCTGAAAATCGATATACTTGACCTCCGAACGTTTCCACGAATCCGCTCAATCGTTGTGCGATTTCAATCAACAATTCATCTCCGATTAGGTAACCATATTGATCATTAATCCGTTTGAAGTCGTCTATATCGATCAACAACAATGTGATTCTTTGTGAACGCTGAATCTGTCTATATAAATCGGTCATCAGTGTATATCGATTACAGAGTTTTGTCAGTTGATCCTGTGTCGCAATTCGAATCATTTCGCGTTGTTTCCGCTCTTTCCGAATGCCGTTCTCTAACCATCTTGCAAGCAACCGAATTGTGTCTGCCAACTCTTGCAGGGTTTCTTCGTCGAGTTGATCGTTTAAATTGCCTTGCTCCGCCAATAAGACAATCCACCCAAACACTTGGTGTTTATGTGTCAAAGGGAAGCTGACAATTGTTGTGAACTCAATTCCATCTACAATCAGTTCTCCTTCTTGAAGAGTTTGTGAACCGACCGTCGTCAGTTGATGGAGGGTGCGTAGCTCTTCTTCCTCCCACATCAGACGAGACACCCCGTTCTCGACCAAGAGGCGATGTGAGGATTCACTTGAGAAGATCACGGCATGCGAGTAACCAACCCATTCCAATAAGATTTCTTGAACTCGTGCCAACTGGTCTTGAAACGGCATACGAAGTGCTGTCGCTTCATACAACGCCTCTACGACTTGTTGGCGTTTGATTTGTCGCCGTGACATTTCTGTATGTTCAATCTCTGCCATGACCCAGTGTGTGAACGACTCGAGCGCATGTAGATTCTCTTCAGTGAATGTTCTCGCCTGAGCATCTACCACACAAAGCGTACCGATGACGTGACCTTGTTTCGTCCGGAGCGGCACCCCGGCATAAAACCCGACTTGATCGAGCCACGGACTGTCACTCTCAAATGCTTCAGCTGCCACATCTTCAATCACAATCGGACGTTCCGACGTGACGACTCGCGTACATAGCGTCCACTCCCGCTTAAGATGAGAAGATTCGAGTTCGATCCCGACACACGATTTGAACCATTGCTGGTCCGTCGTCATGATGGAGATGAAGGCAATCGGCACCTGAAACGTTTGTGCGACCAAACGAGAAATCCGATCAAACCGTTCTTCGTGTGGCGTGTTTAAAATCTCCAATCGTAAGATGGCCTTTATTCGCTTTATCTCGCGTTCATCGAGTGAAGGATGAAGTAACTGCGACGGCTGTTCAATTTTCGATAAGACCACCTGGTGAGAATACAAGATTTCGAGTGCCTCATCTAGGTTTTCGAGCGCCATCGGGCGGCTAAAGAAATAACCTTGAATTTCATCACAGCCGAGCTGACGTAAAATACGATACTGTTCTTCCGTTTCAACGCCCTCTGCTGTCACTTCGAGTTCTAACTTTTTAGCGAGTGACACAATCAGTTTGACGATTTCGTATTCTTTCATCCCATTCTCTTGATCGAGTTGTGCAACGAATGATCGGTCAATCTTGATGCCATCGATTTCAAATAGCTTCAAGTAATTTAAAGAAGAATAACTCACCCCAAAATCATCAATCACCAATCGGAATCCTTGCTGCTTCAACGATTCAACCGTTTTGATGGCAGCGACCGGTTCATGCATGAGTGTGTGCTCCGTCACTTCGAATTCAAACTGCTCCGGCTTCAGGTCATATGACGAAATGATGGTCACCAATTCATTCATGTGATGCTCATGAAACAAATTTGGTGACACATTCACGGCGACACGACGACCTTCGAATTGCTCTGCATATGCAGATACGTCCTGACAGACTCGATTCATGACGAATTGCGTCACGTCTTCAATGAGAAGTGACTGTTCCGCCACACGAATGAACGTTTCAGGAGAGACGAACCCAAGTACCGGGCTATTCCAACGAATGAGCGCCTCAAAATGAATCGACCCATCCATCGACACTTTCGGTTGATAGACCATATACAGTTCGTCTTGTTTGAGCGCCTTTACCAGTTCCGTTTCGATCATGATTTCATCAATGTAACGCTGTACATACTCATCGTGTTCATATAAACGAATCGTTTGATTACCGGCCTGGCGTGCTTCAAGCAGAGCGGTTGAAGCGTTCATAATCACGCGATCAGCGTCAGACGTTCCCGAACCGATGCCGATACAACTTGATAATGGGAATTCTGCATCGGCCACTTTGTAAGACTGACTCGCGATGACATCAAGTAAATGTTCCGCATACATAAAGGCCGTCTTCATCGGGACGTGGGGCAAGACCGCGATAAAATCTTCCCCATCGACCCGACCGATAATGGAACCTTGCGGGAGTGTATTCGCCAATTGACGCGTGATGTCTTTAATCAATTCATTCGAGCGCTCCACCCCTTGGAGCGACATCATCATCTTGAAACGATTGATATGTAGGCGCATCACACTCGTTTCTTCCGTGCTCTGGCGCTCAAACAGTTGATCAAGATCCAATTTGACTTTCATCAAATTCGGCATTCCCGTCAAATAGTCCATATGTTCGATACTACGCAACAACTTGATTTCCGCTTCTTCTGACAAATCCGTCGTCAAACTGAGCACGTAGCGCACGACACCCGATTCATCTTCGATCGGCACAAGCATAGAGGAGGCGAATCGGGCCGTATTGGATTCAACATTCATTTTTGACATAAAATAGACCGGTTCCCCCGTCTCGACGACCGCATCATAATGTCCAATCAATTCATCTGCCACTTCTGAGCGATACATCTCATGTAAATACTGACCTTCCACATCATCCGGAAGCGAGGAAGCGACTTTTCCCTGATCGCTCACATGAACATAACGATAGCCTTCATCCGTCACTTCCATTAGAAATACCATTCGATACAAGCGTGTGAACAGCTCAAATAGATAATATGGGTCGCCTTTCATCCGTTGCATCGTATACCTCCACCTGTTCCTTTTTCTTATAGTGTAGTTGGTTTCGCTCCGACTATGGAGAAAACCTTTGAAAAAAGGGTAAAACGTTTTTCATTCATACAAAAACACCTCCTCAATCTGAGAAGGTGTTCGTCGAATCAAAGCAACTCGTTCGCCAACAGGCGATAGACGTTCAAGCGATCCTCTTGTTTATGCTGGATGCTACAAATCATCGCTTCATCGAAACCGTAGCGTTCCGATTCATCTCGCAACTGTTCTGCGATTTGTTTCGGTGTTCCCACGAGGTGAATGGCTCGGTTGTTGGCGATATGAATTTTATCGACTTCTGTGAGCGGATAGTCGTGAGCCGCTTCCGGACTCAACAGCTGTCTCAACTGTCCGCGCATCAAGAAGAGTCGCGATAAATCAGACGGTCGAGCCAAATATTCTGCCTCTTCTTCCGTCTCTGCCGTCGTGACCAAATACGTGACGCTAATGTCCGGCTTCTCCATAAAGTCAGACGGGGTGAAATGGTGGCGATACGTATCGAGTGTGTCGGCACTCAGTTCGCCATTGAAAAATTGAGCAAACGAATAACCGAGTCCCATTCGACCGGCTTGTACGGCACTGTTCCCGCTCGACCCAAGTAACCACGCTTCCGGAAGCGTGACGCCTGTCGGTGCTGCCGGCGTATTTTTATACCATCGCTCTTCCGGTGCTTCATCTTTGATTAATTGAAGCGTCGTATCGAGCTTTTCGTATAGACCGTCCATCATCGGCTTCTGCCCTTGTGACATCGCATAAATGGCGTTCGCGTCCCCGCCTGGTGCGCGTCCGACACCGAAGTCGATGCGTCCTGGTGCTAGGGCGCTAAGCGTCTTGAACACTTCCGCCATCTTGAGTGGCGAATAGTGCATCATCATGATGCCGCCGGACCCGAGACGAATCTTGTTCGTCTTAGCTGCCAGATAGGCCGTGATGACTTCCGGAGCCGAGCTCGCGAACGACATGCCGCCATGGTGCTCCGCCATCCACATCCGGTAATATCCCAACTCCTCTGCGACTTGTGCGAGCTCGACCGCGCTGTTCAGCGCATGCTCGCCTGTATGACCCGACGTGACCGGCGCCTGGTCTAACACACTCAATCTCATGATGCATTCTCCTATCTCTATAATGAAGTTTCTAAATATCTTGAATTTGTTGGACTCGCCGTCATCATACTAAATGCTTCAAGGGAATACGAATGTTTTGCCTAGTGTCTGCTTTATATTTTTCAGAAAATTTACGCATTCGGTTGATAGCACCTGGTCATATTTTTTATACTAAGAAAGAAATACGTTTTAAGAATAGCTGGATGTGTAATGGGGATACATAGACAGTACAAACACTTCGGGGAAATGGGGAATACATCATGAATGGTTCATCAACACCAGACGGAAAGAAACCTTCTTTTTCGAGTCGAGACTTTTTTAAGTTCTTGATTCCATCGCTCATCGGCATCATGTTTTTCATCGTACCAATCTCATCAGAAGAAGGCTTTACGATTCCGGTCGCTTTCTTATCCAATCTATTGATTGAGTGGATTGGCGAATTCGTCCCGACACTCGCTGTCATCATGATGGGGATTTCGATTGTCGGATCTTTATTGTTGTTTACGGCACGTCCTGCTTTTATGGTGGAACGACCGTCCATCAACGCACTCTTTAGCGTGACACCGTTTTGGTTCGTCATGCGCATCATCGGTTTTGTCGCCGGTGTGATGACGCTACTCACACTCGGACCAGAAATGATCACGTCAGAATTCACAGGAGGTTTGCTCCTCTTTGATTTGATTCCAATCTTGTTTGCGACATTCTTTTTTGCAGGTATGTTGTTACCGCTCCTCTTGAACTTTGGGCTTCTCGAGTTCGTCGGGACATTCTTGATGAAAATCATGCGCCCACTCTTCCGATTGCCAGGGCGCGCCTCACTCGACTCGCTCGCTTCATGGGTCGGGGATGCGACGATTGGGATTCTACTGACGACCAAACAGTATGAGGAAGGTTATTACACGAAACGGGAAGCATCGATCATTGCGACGACCTTCTCCGTCGTCTCGATCACGTTCACTATTGTCGTCTTACAATATGTCGAACTCGATCAATATTTCTTGCCATACTACGGAGCGATCGTCTTATCTGGCTTGGTCGCAGCGCTCATCATGCCACGGATTTATCCACTATCTAAAAAAGCAGATACGGCTTATGAGAAGACCGAGCTTAAACCGGAAGAAGAGGTGCCGTCAGACGTTTCACTCGGGAAGTGGGCGTTGATACAAGCGCTACAAAAGTCACGTTCGAGTAAAAGTTTTCTAGAGACACTCAAAGACGGCTTCAAAAACGTCCTCGATATGTGGATCGGTGTTCTCCCTGTCGTCATGGCGGTCGGGACGATTGCGGTCGTCATCGCAGAATATACGCCGTTCTTTACCATTATCGGGAAGCCGTTCGAACCAATCCTGATGCTCCTGCAAGTACCTGAGGCATCGGAGGCTGCTCAGACGATGGTCGTCGGTTTCGCCGATATGTTCTTGCCGGCCGTCCTCGGAAGCGGCATCGAGAGCGAATTGACACGTTTCGTCATCGCCACACTGTCTGTCACTCAGCTTATCTACATGTCTGAAGTCGGGGGCTTGTTGCTCGGTTCAAAACTACCGATCTCATTCCTCGACCTCGTCTTAATCTTCTTGTTACGCACCTTCATCACACTTCCAATCATCGTCGGGATCGCGCATCTTGTCTTTTAACGAAAACGACGCCCTTTCTCTTTTATGAGATAGGGCGTCCTTTGTATACTAAAAGAAAAAGGAGGGGGACCTAGATGGAGCACCCATTTGCAGGACAACTCGAGGTCGCGAACAACGGCTATGCCGGAATCATCGATCCGGAAGCTTATGTGAACGATCGCTATCACGGGCGCTGGACATTAAAGCGCTCCGTACAGATTGAAGGCGTGCCCGTCTTACTCCAACGCCAGTTCGAGAACGGAAAGAACAACTGTACGTTGACGTCCATTACCGCGATCTTTCGTTTCTATCGAGACCATGGGTATACGAATATTCCAGATGATGTGACGCAAATTCAAGAAGATGTGCGCGAGATCGCCTTCATGCATCATTTCAAAGACGAGAAAGGGACACCTCCGACTCAAATCGCCACCATCATCACGAAGCTATGGAAGCGATACGGATATGACGGTCGAGGCAGTTCACGCTATCTATGGAAATGGTCGACGTTTGAGCGTGAGCTGAAAGCGGGTCGCCCGTTTGTATTGAATATGGCGAACGGATTTTATAAAAACCATTCCGTCACCGGAATCGGTTATTTACAATTTGAAAAACGGGGTTTTCCGGACGTCATCTTGTTGGCCGTGCTCGACAACCGTACAAAAGACGTGCGCTACATCGACTTCAACGAATTCAATTTCTGGGGAAGTATCACGCGCGTCCATCCGCCAGCCACTCGTCCATAATCGTTTCAAGCGCTTGTCCGATTCGTAACAGATGCTCACGCTTGGCATATGACCCGTAATGCAGCCCGTTTGAATCACGACCATTCCCGAGCCCGACGAACACTTCAGACGGCTTCATATGAAGTCCAATCATCGGGATGCCCGATTCATGGCGTCCGATTTCATAGGTGACGGCAGGATAGGCTGCCAGTCTCCCCGTCGTCGAGAAACCTGTGAAGGCACGACAATTCTCTCGCCCCAGCACAATCAACCGGGTCGGGTTGATATATGTAATTGTGCGCTCCAATAACTCGATTGAGTTCGGGTGTTCCATCCAGTCGCGTCCGGTCTTCATCTTCCCCATTTGTTCATACGTCGCAAGTTTAAAAAAATCGACGTGGATGACAGAGACCGGATCGTCATAAAACGTTCGCCCCATCCCGTTCAACAGCGCCTCAAGTTTGGCGCCATTCGGTTTCCCGAACCAGCTCGTTGTCGCGCGACCCGATTCGAAATAGGCCGATGCTCGTTCTATCGTTTCTTGCAGCGCCTCTTCATTTCCGAGGTAATCTTCAAACGAGAGCGCGTTCCGCCAATAGAACTTTTGGTGTTGCCCCATTCTCGGTGTCCCGTCTCGATGTAAAAACTCGCCGCGTGACGGGTTCGTCCCAATAGTCAGCCATTGATTCGCACGAGGACGACCGTACCAAAGGACAGGCGATGCCTCCGAAATCAGTTCTTGACCAAACGATGTCTCACATAACGTTGCTTGAAATCGGATTGCATCTTGTAACAATTTTACTGCCTCCATGTCATCCCTCCTCTCCCGTTCGTTTCCCGCTTTCGAGAGTTCATAAAATGCGTTATAGTGATAGGACGAAGCCAAACAAAGGACGTGTATACATGCGCATCAATAAATTCATCAGTGAATCAGGCAAGGCGTCCCGTCGCCAAGCCGATCGTCTCGTCGAAGAGGGACGCGTCACCATCAATGGGAAAAAAGCAAAAATCGGCGACCAGGTAAAACCGGGGGATGAAGTCCTCGTCAACGGTTCGGTCGCACGTGTCGCACGAAACAACGTGTATATTGCCGTCCATAAACCGGTCGGGATCACGAGTACGACAGAGAAGAAAGTAAAAGGGAACTTGGTCGACATGGTCAACCACCCGCTCCGCATCTTCAACATCGGTCGTCTCGATAAAGACTCGGAAGGCCTCATCCTCATGACGAACGATGGCGATATCGTCAACGAAATCCTTCGCGCAGAAGGCGAGCACGAGAAAGAATACATCGTCTCGGTCGATAAGCCGATCACACCGGAGTTCGTCGAACAGATGGAAGCCGGCGTCAAAATCCTCGGACAGAAGACGCTACCGTGTAAAGTACGTCCGCTCTCGAAGTTCGACTTCAACATCACCCTCACGCAAGGACTAAACCGTCAGATCCGTCGGATGTGTGAGGCGCTCGGCTATGAAGTATTCCGCCTCCAACGCGTGCGTGTCATGAACATCACGCTCGGAAAACTCCCGCCTGGACAATGGCGCGACCTTTCGAAAAAAGAGCGGGAGCAGTTGTTCCGCGAATTGAATTACGAACCGAAAGAATGGTACTAAAACAAGCCTAGACGCGCGTCTAGGCTTGTTTTTTATTCTGGTTGAAGCGATGCGACATGGTCGGTCTCACGACGAATGAAACGTTTGAGTTGAGCGCTCAAGTCGTCGAGCTGGCCCATTGTCGTTCTGAACTTAAAGGTCGCATGGAAGTGGTCGAACGAATCGTGTTGCCACTCGTCATGGATGAAGACGTCGACTTGAATCGTGCCTATCCGATCAATCAGTGTGAACGTGAGGCTGATTTTTTGGTCATCCGCATCCGGGTCCAACAACTCCCAAGTCACGGGATTCTTTCCCCATATATTATTGAATCCATCGATTGAGTCAATCAGTTCTTCCAATGTCTCGTCCTGTATATATACATCTTGATTGCTCGAACAGACGGATGCATGGAGCTGTAGCCTAACCTGATAAAACAGCTCAGTCTCATCCATCCAAATCCGTTCCATCTCGAATTGAGTTTTCACTTTTCGCACACGCCTTTTCGTTTTAATCTGACCACTTACTCTGGGCGAAGCGATTCGACCGAATCGGTTTCGTGTCCTAAGAATGCCGACAGTTGTCGCTGCAAATCATCCATCTGTCCCATCGTCGTCTCGAACGAGAACGTCGCCTTCATATCTCCGCCATCACCTTTATTTTGCTCGATTGCGGCGCTGACTTGAACAACCCCTCTTGCATTCGCAAGCGCGAACGTCAAGGAGAGACGGACGAGTGGAAGGTTGAGTATCCACATCTCCGGAGACTTCCCATTCCGTTCATTGAACGCTCGTAACGAAGAGATGAAGGCGTTGATATCGGATGCTGTGACATACTCGTTCACGGTAACCTCGCACCACTTTCCTTTTAGTGTCATCATCACTTCGATTGCGAAATCGTCTTCCCATATTCGAATCATTTTGAACTGTTCTACCATCCTCATCCCCACGCTTTCATTTCGACTATATCATGTCAATTTGATGAATCATTTAAATTTTTTACTCAAAACGGGAATATGAATGGTATAGATGATTTTCAAACGAAAAGAGGTGATTCGTCATGAATGGTGCAATCTTTCCACACACCTCGGTCGGCAAGTGGTCAATCATCCTGATTGCCTTGTTTCTTGCCATGTATGTGCCGTTTCTCCTGCTCAATCAATTTGATACAATCTTCCACTCGACGCTTTGGAGCGACAATACTGCAAACATGCTTCGACTCAGCTATATGACCACATTCTCCGTCCTCGGGCTCGGAGCGTTTGTGACAGGATGGTGGGCTATTCTGAAGCAGAAAGAGTATGCTGTGCTCGTCTTTTTTGCCGCTGTGCTCAGCTCAGGTCTAGTCATGCTACTCGTGATGGAGTTAGTCGGAATCTTTGAGTAATCAAAAACTAGGGCCTCCATAGAGACCCTCAGGCTGTTGACGAACCAGATCGCAAGATGCGATCTGGTTCGTCTTTTTTTATGTTCAACGAGCTTGAGGCGTTCT